>NZ_CAKKMM010000188.1:0-7673 GCF_918698205.1 Microbacterium sp. Bi128
GCGTAGACTTGCCCAATGCGCGCGGCCGACATCTCCGACGACATCAGCGAAGTCCTCCTCACCGAGGAGCAGATCCACGGCAAGCTCGCCCAACTCGCCACGCGGGTGGCGGCCGACTACGCCGGTCGCGACGTCGTGCTGGTGGGGGTGCTCAAGGGCGCGGTCATGGTCATGGCCGACTTCGCCCGGCACCTGCCGATGCACGTCACGATGGACTGGATGGCGGTGTCGTCGTACGGGGCGAGCACGCGCTCCAGCGGCGTGGTGCAGATCCGCAAAGACCTCGACACCGACATCACCGGCAAGCACGTGCTGATCGTCGAGGACATCATCGACTCGGGCCTGACCCTCAGCTGGCTGCTCGAGAACTTCGCCTCGCGCGGGGCCGAGTCGGTCGAGGTCCTCGCGCTCCTGCGCAAGCCGGATGCCATGAAGGTCGAGGTCGACTGCCGTTACGTGGGATTCGACATCCCCAACGACTTCGTCATCGGCTACGGCCTCGACTACGCCGAGAAGTACCGCAACCTGCGCGACGTCGCCGTGCTCGCGCCGCACGTCTACTCCTGACGACGGCGGGGATGCCGAGCGCCGGGGCCTGGCATCCATCACCCGCGTACGCCCACGACGAACGCACAGTCTCGGCATAGCCGGCGGGCGTTAGCCTGATTGCACCGCTTTTTCCCCGGCGGATCACGAAAGGGCTGGGCTCGCCCACCATGGATTTCAAGAAGATCACGCGCAATCCGATCATCTACGTTCTGCTGGTCGGTCTGCTTCTGGTCATCGGCTTCTCGCTCATCTCGAACCTGAGCGGAGCACGCCAGATCTCCACGCAAGAGGGTCTGGAGCTGCTCAAGGGCGGCACGGTCACCTCGTCGACGACGAATGACGTCGACCAGCGCGTCGATCTGAAGCTCTCGCAGCCCTTCGAGGGCGCCGACACCGTGCAGTTCTACTACGGCAAGGCTCGCGCGTCCGAGGTGGCCACCGCGATCGACACCGCCGCGCCCGCGGACGGCTTCAACGACGTGGTCCCGCGCCCGGGCTGGTTCGACGGCTTCCTCTCGCTGATGCTCCCCCTCGTGCTGCTCGGTCTGCTCTTCTGGTGGCTGCTCTCCAGCGCCCAGGGCGGCGGCAGCAAGGTGATGCAGTTCGGCAAGTCGCGCGCGAAGCTCGTGACCAAAGAGACGCCCACCGTGACCTTCCAGGATGTCGCGGGTTCCGACGAGGCGATCGAGGAACTCGAAGAGATCAAGGACTTCCTCAAGGACCCGAAGAAGTTCGAAGAGGTCGGTGCCCGCATCCCCAAGGGTGTGCTGCTGTACGGCCCTCCCGGAACCGGCAAGACCCTCCTCGCCCGTGCCGTCGCCGGGGAGGCCGGCGTGCCCTTCTACTCGATCTCGGGTTCCGACTTCGTCGAGATGTTCGTCGGTGTCGGCGCGAGCCGTGTGCGCGACCTGTTCAACCAGGCGAAAGAGAACTCGCCGGCGATCATCTTCATCGACGAGATCGACGCCGTCGGCCGCCACCGCGGCGCCGGTATGGGCGGCGGTCACGATGAGCGCGAGCAGACGCTGAACCAGATGCTCGTCGAGATGGACGGCTTCGACCCCAAGGTCAACGTCATCGTCATCGCCGCGACCAACCGTCCCGACATCCTCGACCCGGCGCTGCTGCGCCCGGGCCGTTTCGACCGGCAGATCGGCGTCGACGCCCCCGACCTCAAGGGGCGCCAGCGCATCCTCGCGGTGCACGGCCGCGGCAAGCCGCTGTCGGAGTCCGTCGACCTCGAGGTCGTGGCGCGCAAGACGCCCGGCTTCACCGGCGCCGACCTCGCCAACGTGCTGAACGAGGCCGCGCTGCTCACGGCGCGCTCGAACGCACAGCTCATCGACAACCGTGCGCTGGACGAGGCGATCGACCGCGTGATCGCGGGCCCGCAGCGCCGCACGCGCGTGATGCGCGAGAAGGAGAAGCTCATCACGGCCTACCACGAGGGCGGACACGCGCTCGCGGCGGCGGCGATGAACCACACCGACCCCGTCACAAAGGTCACGATCCTCCCGCGCGGAAAGGCCCTCGGCTACACGATGGTCCTGCCCCTGGACGACAAGTACTCCGTGACGCGCAACGAGCTGCAGGACCAGCTCGCGTACGCGATGGGCGGCCGCGTGGCGGAAGAGATCGTCTTCCACGACCCCACGACCGGCGCCTCGAACGACATCGAGAAGGCCACGAGCATCGCCCGCAAGATGGTCACCGAGTACGGCATGACCATGGATGTCGGGCCGGTCAAGCTCGGCTCCTCGTCGGGCGAGGTCTTCATGGGGCGCGACATGGGTCACGGCCGCGACTTCTCGGAGCGGATCGCCGAGCGCGTCGATGCGCAGGTGCGCGGTCTCATCGAGCAGGCGCACAACGAGGCCTACCAGGTGATCAACGCCAACCGCGAGATCCTCGATCGCCTTGCGCTCGCCCTGCTCGAGAAAGAGACGCTCGACCACATCGAGCTCGCCGAGATCTTCACGGACGTCAAGCGCCTGCCTCCGCGCCCGCAGTGGCTGTCGTCGGGCGACCGTCCGGTGTCGACCCTGCCGCCGGTCGAGGTCCCCCGCCGCCCCGAAACGGCCGGCGTCGCCGCGTCCGTCGAGGCCGACGCCCAGACCGCGACCCAGCCGCAGCGGCGGCCGAGCGGGCAGACGCGTCCGGCCACCGCTTAAGGCGCCGTGGCCGTCGACCGGGAGCGCGTGGCCGCGCTCGTACGCGAGCTGCTCGAGGCGATCGGAGAAGACCCCGATCGCCCGGGCTTGCGGCAGACCCCGGCGCGAGTGGCGGAGTCCTGGAGCGAGTTCTTCGGGGGAGTGGGGCAGGATGCCGGTGCCCCGCTGCAGCACACGATCTCGGTGAGCCGCGGGCCGGCGCCCGACACCCTGCCCTCCGGTGCCGTGATGCTGCGCGACATCGCGTTCCGCTCGATGTGCGAGCACCACCTGCTGCCCTTCCGCGGGCGGGCGCACGTGGCGTACCTCCCCGGCGAGGAGGTCGTCGGCCTCGGCGCGCTGCCGCGGGTCATCGACATCCTCGCCGCCCGTCCGCAGGTGCAGGAGCGCCTCGGCGAACAGGTCGCCGACACCCTCGCGGGAGCGCTCGACGCCCGCGGAGTGCTCGTGATCCTGGATGCCATGCACGAGTGCGTCACGATGCGCGGCGGCCGTCAGCCCGATGCCTCGACCGTCACGATCGCGGCGCGCGGGGTCTACACCGACCCCGTCGCTCGTGCCGAGTTGGTCGCCCTGATCGGCCGGGGGCGCCCGTGACCCTCGTGATGGGGATCGTCAACGTCACCCCCGACTCGTTCAGCGACGGCGGCCGGTTCCTCGACCCCGACGTCGCGATCGCCCACGCGCGTTCTCTGAGTGCGCAGGGTGCCGACCTGCTCGACGTGGGCGGTGAGTCCACGCGACCCGGTGCCGACCGGATCGCGCCGCGCGTCGAGCAGCAGCGAGTCCTGCCGGTCGTCGAGGCGCTGGCATCCGAGGGTCTGTTCGTCAGCATCGACACGATGAACGCCGCCACGGCACGCGCCGCGGTGGACGCCGGCGCGCGACTGGTCAACGACGTCTCGGGTGGTCTGGCCGATCCCGACTTGCTCGCCGCGGTCGCCGACACGGATGCCGACATCGCTCTCGGCCACTGGCGCGGACCGTCGTCGCAGATGTACGCCCGCGCCGACTACGACGACGTGGCGGCGGAGGTCGCGGGCGAGCTCTCGGAGCGACTCCGTGCGGCCGAGGTGGCCGGCATCCCGCGCGAGCGCATCGTGCTGGACCCGGGCATCGGTTTCGGAAAGCGCGGTGTCCAGAACTGGCAGACGCTGCGTGCCCTGCCGCGGCTGACCGCCGTCGGTTGCCGCGTGCTGGTGGGCACCAGCCGCAAGCGCTTCCTGACCGATGCGCTCGGCGAGGATGCCGACCTTTCGCGCCGCGACCTCGCCACCGCCGTCACCAGCGTCCTGGCCGCCCGCGCCGGGGTGTGGGCAGTACGCGTGCACGACATCCCGACCACCCGCGACGCGCTCGCCGTCGCCCGCGCCTGGGAGGCCTGATGGACTTCGCCGACGAGATCACTCTGACGGGGGTGCGCGCCCACGGATTCCACGGCGTGTACCCCGACGAGAAGCGCGAGGGGCAGGAGTTCGTCGTCGACGTCGTCCTGCAGCTCTCGCTCCGGCCCGCCGCCGAGACGGACGACGTGGTCGACACCGTGCACTACGGCGAGCTCGCCGAGCGCATCGTCGCGATCGTCGAGGGCGACGCGGCCGACCTGCTCGAGACGCTCGCCCAGCGCATCGCGGACGACGTGCTCGCGGACGAGCGTGTCGTCCTCGTGACGGTGACGGTGCACAAGCCGCACGCTCCGATCACCGTGCCGTTCGCCGACGTGTCGGTCACGATCCGACGGGGGCGCGTATGAGCGTTCGGCTGGCCCACGGCATCGGCGATCCGCCTGCCGACCGACCCGTGGCCGCGGTGGTGGCTCTCGGCGCCAACCTCGGCGCGCGCGCCGGGACCCTCGCCGCCGCCGTCTCCGCACTGCAGCGGCTCCCGTTGACCACGGAGGTGCGGGTGTCCGAACCGATCGAGACGGTGGCCGTCACCCTCGCCGGCGCGGATGAGACCGCGCCGCGCTATCTCAACGCGGTGGCGCTGCTGCAGACGCGGCTGGCGCCGTCGACGCTGCTGCACGAGCTGCACCGCATCGAGGCCGATCACGGCCGCGTCCGCCGCGAGCGCTGGGGCGATCGCACGCTCGACCTCGACCTCATCGTCTACGGCGATGTGCGCATCGACGACGAGCGTCTGACCGTGCCGCATCCGCGCGCGCACGAGCGGGAGTTCGTGCTGGCCCCGTGGCTGCAGATCGACCCGGATGCCGAGATCCCCGGCCGTGGCCGGGTGGACGCGCTACTGGTCGCGCTGCGCGGAGACGGATCGTGAAGCGCACCGGAGCGACGATCCTCATCGTCGCGGCGCTCGCCGGGGGCGTGATCGGGTTCCTCCTCGACATGGGTCTCACGGCCGCCGGACGGCCGACGTTCGTGCCGGCGGCGAGTCTGCCGACGGTGCTCGTGCTCCTGGGCGCGATCGTGGTCGCGGTCGCCGTTCCCGTCTTCCGCGCGTCCCGGGGGCGCACCGGCCGTCGCATCGATCCGTTCCGGGCCCTGCGCATCGCGATGCTCGCCAAGGCCTCGTCGCTCGTGGGCGCCGCGGCGACCGGCTTCGCCCTGGGGCTTCTCGCCTTCGTCTCCACCCGTCCGTTCACTCCGTCGCTAGGCTCGTGGGGATCGATCATCGCGACGGCCGTGTGCGGTGCCGTCCTCGTCGTCGCGGGACTCGTGGCCGAGCAGTTGTGCACCATCCGGAAGGACGACGATGACGAACACCCCGGATCTCCCGGAGCGCGCCCCGACTCCGGTGCCCCCGCGGCCTGAGCCGGCGGCATCCGTTCTCGACGACGCCACGTACTCGCGCGTCCTCGAACCCCGCGGACCCGGCCGACTGCCGCTCGGCGACGGAACGTGGCACCAGCTCGCCCGCGCGTACGTCCGGGTGCAGATGATCTCGCAGGGCGCCGTGTTCGTGCTCGTGCTCGCTGCGGCGGGCGTGGCGCAGGCGATCACGGGCGTGGCCTGGCAGTGGATCCCGGCGGGTGTCGTGCTCCTGGTCACCGCGATCGGCATGATCATCACGCCGCGACAGGCCCGGTCCTTCGGTTATCAGCTGCGCCATGACGATCTCGTCTTCCGCCGTGGCATCCTCTGGCAGCGCGTCGTCGCGGTGCCCTACGGGCGCATGCAGCTCGTCGACATCACGCACGGGCCGCTCGACCGCGGCTTCGGCATCGCGCAACTCAAGCTCGTCACCGCTGCGGCCTCGACGGGCGTGACGATCCCCGGCCTGACGCAGGGCGCGGCCGAGCAGCTGCGCGACACGCTCATCGACGTCGCCGAGACCCGACGGACCGGACTGTGACCGACCCCTCGATCCCCCACGCGTCGAACCCTGCGCCGGGGCCCGATGCGTCGGCTCCTGGCCGCTCGGCGCCGGATCCGGCGTGGGGCCCGCCGCCGGCGGGTGCTGCGTCGGCGGGTGCTGCGGCCTCGGGGGTTGCGGCTGCGGGAGCGGCAGCGGAGGGTGCCGCGGCCTCGGACGACGCCCCGCCCCGCACGCTCGTGCGCTCGCCGCTGAGCGACGGCGAGTGGCAGCGGCTGCACCCGCTGACGCCGCTGCTGCGCGGCGGCCTGTTCCTCCTCGTGGTCATCGGCGTGATCGTGGCCAACATGCGCGAGCGTCTGCTCGAACTGTTCCTGCCGTCCGTGACCGATCTGCCCCCGGGGGTCCTGCCTCCCGACCCGGTCGATTTCCTCTTCGCGAACAACCTGATCCTCATCGCCGCCGGTGGTGCCCTGGCGGTGCTGATCGTGCTCCTCGTGGCCTTCCGGTTGTCCTGGCGGTTCCACACGTTCCGCATCAGCGATGACGATGTCGAGGTGCGCTCGGGCGTGCTCTTCCGCACGCACCGGCGCGCGCCCCTGGACCGCGTCCAGGGCGTCAACCTCACGCGGCCGATGGTGGCGCGTCTGCTGGGACTCGCCAAGCTCGAGGTGGTCGGTGCCGGTCTCGACTCCAACGTGAAGCTGGAGTACCTCTCCGCCGGTGCCGCAGAGACCGTGCGCGGCGACATCCTGCGTCTGGCGTCGGGTCGCCGTCGTGCCGAACGCGCCGTCGGTGTCACCGGGGGCTCGCTCGTGCAGCAGGCGGCCGGGGCGGTGGGAGCCGGCATCCAGAACATCGTCGACGGCGAGGATTTCTCGGATGCCGAGCCCGAGAGCATCGTGCGGATCCCCTTCGGCCGGCTCGTCGCCTCGCGGGTGCTGAGCGGATCGACCCTGATGCTCGTGGTGCTCATCGTGGCCATCGGGATCGCGGCGTCGATGTCGACGCTGTGGCTGCTGTTCACGATCGTCCCGGCGTTCCTGGGCTTCGGTGCGTACTACGTGCGCTCGATCGCGCGCGGCTTGCGATACTCGATCGCGCCGAGCTCCGACGGCGTGCGGTTGACGTTCGGGCTGTTCACGACGATCAGCGAAGTGGTGCCGCCGGGGCGCGTCCACGCGATGGAGGTGCACCAGCCGTTGCTGTGGCGTCCGTTCGGCTGGTGGAGCATCTCGGTGAACCGGCTGTCGGGGCGCGGGTCGACCGATGCGAGCACCGACCCGTTCGCCGCGGTCCTGCCCATCGGCACGCGCGACGACGTCGAGAAGGTGCTGCGCATCCTCGCCCCGGCGCTGCCGCCGGAGGAGTGGACCTACGTCTTCCGTCATGGCATCCTCGGTCCGGTCGAGGACGACCCGTACGTCATCACGCCGTCGCGAGCGCGCCTGCTGCGGCCCTTCTCCTGGCGGCGCAACGGTGCCGTCCTCACGGCCGACGCGCTGTTCCTGCGGCGCGGGTGGGCGCGCCGCACGCTCACGGTCGTGCCGCTGGCGCGACTGCAGTCGGTGGGGCTGCGGCAGGGGCCGGTCGCGCGCGCGACGCGCACGGCGAGCCTCGCCGCCCACGTGATTGCGGGAACGGTGCAGACGTCGGTGGGGGCTTTGGATCGGGATGCCG
>NZ_CAKKMM010000189.1:0-7584 GCF_918698205.1 Microbacterium sp. Bi128
CTGTCCACTCAAGCTGCGACCCTGATCACGAACTTCGCGTCCGCGGGGGCTGAGTTCCACCCGCCGTCCATCAACGAGTTCTTCCCCGACGCGATCCTGTTCGAGGGCACGATCTTCGCGATCACGCGCATCAACCTGGTGCAGATGCTCGCGACCGCCGTCCTGGTGATCCTGCTCATCGTCGGCACGCGCCGGATGAAGGTCGTCCCGGGCCGCTTCCAGAGCGTCGTCGAGATGGGCCTGGACTTCGTCCGCGTCAACATCGCCGAGGACATCCTCGGCCGCAAGGACGGCCGTCGCTTCCTGCCGATCCTCACCACGATCTTCTTCATGGTGCTGTTCATGAACATCACGGGTGTCATCCCGTTCCTGAACATCGCCGGGACGAGCGTCATCGCCGTCCCGCTGCTGCTGGCGATCGTGGCCTACGCGACCTTCATCTACGCCGGCATCAAGAAGAGCCCCGGCGGGTTCTTCAAGAACGCGCTGCTCCCCTCGGGCGTGCCGTGGCCGCTGTACATCATCATCGTGCCGCTGGAGTTCCTCTCCACCTTCATCATCCGGCCGATCACGCTGACGCTTCGTCTGCTGATGAACATGGTCGTCGGTCACCTGATGCTGGTGCTGTTCTTCTCCGCCACCCAGTTCTTCGTCGTCGGCCTCAGTGGCTGGTGGACGGCGCTGGGCGCGGGGTCGCTCGCCTTCGGCTTCGCCTTCACCCTGTTCGAAATCTTCGTCGCCTTCCTCCAGGCGTACGTCTTCGCGATCCTCACCGCGGTCTACATCCAGCTCGCGGTCGCAGAAGAGCACTGAGCGGCCCGGCGCACGCCGAGCCACCCAACCGAAAGGAAAAAACCCGTGGACGCAACTACGGTTCTCGCCCAGGTCACCGGTAACGTCGCCACGATCGGCTACGGCCTCGCGGCCATCGGCCCCGCCATCGGCGTGGGCATCGTCGTCGGCAAGACCATCGAGGGTGTCGCCCGTCAGCCCGAGCTCGCGGGCCGCCTGCAGGTCCTGATGTTCATCGGTATCGCCTTCACCGAGGCGCTCGCCTTCATCGGTATCGCGACCGGCTTCATCTTCACCTGATCCGGCCGCTCTCGACTCACTCAAAGGAGACAGGATGCTGAACGCTCTTGTCACACTCGCCGCGGAGCCCGCGGGCGAAGCGGCGAAGAACCCGCTGATCCCGGCGTGGTACGACATCATCTGGTCGGCCGTGTGCTTCGTCGTCATCATCTTCGTGGTGTGGCGCGTAGCCCTGCCGCGGATGGCGAAGCTCCTCGACGAGCGCAGTGCCGCCATCGAGGGCAACATCGCCAAGGCCGACGAGGCACAGCGCCAGGCCGAAGCCGCTCTCGAGCAGTACACCGCGCAACTGGCCGAGGCCCGCAAGGAAGCCGGTGAGATCCGCGAGGCCGCCCGCGAGGACGGCAAGAAGATCGTCGCCGAGGCGAAGGATGCCGCGTCCACCGACGCAGCTCGCATCACCGCCGCCGCCCACGCGCAGATCGAGGCCGAGCGTCAGTCGACCCTCGTCTCCCTGCGCGCTGAGGTGGGTACGCTCGCCGTCGACCTCGCCGGCAACGTCATCGGGGAGACCCTCTCCGACGACGCGCGTGCGCAGGCCGTGGTGGACCGCTTCCTCGCCGAGCTCGAGGCATCCGAGAAGGCGGCCCAGTAATGGGCAGCGCGACCACTCAGGCGCGGACCGCGACGACCGAGGCGCTCACGGCGACGTCGGGCGTCGACCTCGACGTCGCCCGCGAACTCTTCGCGGCCGTCGGCGCCGTGAGCGGCTCGGCGCAGCTGAGCGGCGCGCTGTCCGACTCCTCGGCACCGGCCGCCGCCCGCGGCGCGCTCGTGACGGCGGTCTTCGGTGGCACGTACCGCGAGGTGACCGTCGCTCTGCTGCGCAGTGCGGCCGAGCAGCGCTGGTCGAACGCGGGTGAGTTCGTGGACGGCCTGGAGGAACTGGCCGTGCGCGCCGCCACCGTCGCCGACCCGTCGGCAGACATCGAAGGCGAGCTGTTCCAGTTCTCCCGCACGGTGGCCTCGAACGGCGAGCTCGAACTGGCGCTGGGCGGTCGCCTCGGCGACGCGTCGGCCAAGAGCTCGCTCGTCTCGACGCTGCTCGACGGACGCGCGGGTGCCGCCACGGCCCTGATCGTCTCCTCGCTCGTGCAGAACGCGCACGGTCGCCGTGTCCGTGCGCTGCTGCGTCGCGCCTCGGCGATCGTCGCCGATCAGCGCTCCAGCATCGTCGCGACCGTGTACGCCGCGACCCCGCTGAGCGCCGAGCAGCGGACGCGGCTCGAGAACGCGCTCAGCGCGCGTTACGGCTCGGCGGTCACCCTCAACACCGTGATCGACCCGACCGTGGTCGGTGGGCTGCGTGTGCAGGTCGCCGACGACGTCATCGACGCGAGCGTGTCCGCACGCCTCGCCGACCTGCGCCAGCGCATCGCAGGCTAAGACTTTCCCGCCCGAGCGGGTGGAGATCTGGGGGCTCGCGCCCCACGAACGAAGGAAGACAATGGCAGAACTCTCTATCAGCCCCGACGTCATCCGTGACGCGCTGAAGGACTTCGTCAACGCCTACGAGCCGACGGGCGCGGGTGCGACCGAGGTCGGCACCGTCGTCGACGCGGCCGACGGCATCGCCCACGTCGAGGGACTGCCCGGCGTCATGGCGAACGAACTCATCCGCTTCGCGAACGGCACCCTGGGCCTGGCCCAGAACCTCGACGAGCACGAGATCGGTGTCGTCGTTCTCGGCGAATTCTCCGGCATCGAAGAAGGCCAGAGCGTCACCCGCACCGGCGAGGTCCTCTCGGTCGGTGTCGGCGACGGCTACCTCGGCCGTGTCGTGGACCCGCTCGGCAACCCCATCGACGGTCTCGGCGAGATCGCGACCGAGGGTCGTCGTGCGCTCGAACTGCAGGCGCCCGGCGTCATGCAGCGCAAGAGCGTGCACGAGCCGCTGCAGACCGGCATCAAGGCCATCGACGCGATGATCCCCGTCGGTCGCGGCCAGCGCCAGCTCATCATCGGCGACCGCCAGACCGGTAAGACGGCCATCGCGATCGACACGATCATCAACCAGAAGGCCAACTGGGAGTCGGGCGACGTCGACAAGCAGGTCCGCTGCATCTACGTCGCCATCGGTCAGAAGGGCTCGACGATCGCCTCGGTCAAGGGCGCCCTCGAGGACGCCGGCGCGATGGAGTACACCACCATCGTCGCGGCCCCCGCCTCCGACCCGGCCGGCTTCAAGTACCTCGCCCCCTACACGGGTTCGGCGATCGGCCAGCACTGGATGTACGGCGGCAAGCACGTCCTGATCATCTTCGACGACCTGTCGAAGCAGGCCGAGGCCTACCGCGCCGTGTCGCTCCTCCTCCGTCGCCCGCCGGGTCGCGAGGCGTACCCCGGTGACGTCTTCTACCTGCACTCGCGTCTGCTCGAGCGTTGCGCCAAGCTCTCCGACGAGCTCGGCGCGGGTTCGATGACGGGTCTGCCGATCATCGAGACGAAGGCCAACGACGTCTCGGCGTACATCCCGACCAACGTGATCTCGATCACCGACGGCCAGATCTTCCTCCAGTCCGACCTGTTCAACGCCAACCAGCGTCCCGCGGTCGACGTGGGTATCTCGGTTTCCCGCGTGGGTGGTGACGCCCAGGTCAAGTCGATCAAGAAGGTCTCCGGAACGCTGAAGCTCGAGCTCGCGCAGTACCGCTCGCTCGAGGCTTTCGCGATGTTCGCCAGCGACCTCGACGCGGCCTCGCGTCGTCAGCTCGCCCGCGGTGCGCGCCTGACCGAGCTGCTCAAGCAGCCGCAGTACTCGCCGTACCCGGTGGAGGAGCAGGTCGTCTCGATCTGGGCCGGCACCAACGGCAAGCTCGACACCATCGAGGTCTCCGACGTCCTGCGTTTCGAGCGCGAGCTGCTGGACTACCTGCGCCGCAACTCGACCGTGCTCGACACGCTGCGCGAGACCAACGCGCTGGGTGACGACACCGTCGCCGAGCTCGAGAAGAAGGTCGACGAGTTCATCCTCGAGTTCCAGCCGGGTGAGCAGAGTGCCGTGGGCACCGAGCAGGTCGAAGCCGCCGAGGCCGAAGACGTCAACCAGGAGCGAATCGTCAAGGGCCGTCGCTAACAGCGACGACACGAGAACGGAATCATGGGCGCACAACTGCGGGTCTACAAGCAGAAGATCAGTTCTGCTCAGACGACCAAGAAGATCACGAAGGCGATGGAGCTCATCGCGGCCTCGCGCATCCAGAAGGCGATGGCGCGTGTGCGCGCGGCATCGCCCTTCGCGCGGGCCGTCACGAGCGCTGTCTCCGCGGTGGCCACGCACTCCTCGATCGACCACCCCCTGACGACCGAGCGCGAGAACATCCGCCGCTCGGCCGTGGTGATCTTCACCTCGGACCGCGGCCTCGCCGGCGCGTTCAACTCCCAGATCCTCCGCGAGGGTCTGGAGCTGGCGGAGCTGCTGCGGTCGCAGGGCAAAGAGATCGTGTTCTACCTCGTCGGGCGCAAGGCCGTCGGGTACTTCCAGTTCCGCCGCATGGCCAGCGCCGCGCAGTGGACGGGCGACACCGACACTCCGCAGTTCTCGACGGCGGAAGCGATTTCGGACGCCGTGCTCGAGGCCTACCGGGCCGGTGGCGAGAACGACGGCGTCGACGAGATCCACCTCGTGTACAACCGCTTCGTCAGCATGATGACGCAGTCGCCCGAGTCCATCCGTCTGCTCCCGCTCGAAGTCCTCGAGGCCGACGAAGCCCCGGCTCAGGCCGAGGTGTACCCGCTCTACGAGTTCGAGCCGGACGCCGAGACCGTGCTCGACGCACTCCTGCCGGTGTACGTCCAGAGCCGCATCTTCAACGCTCTCCTGCAGTCGTCGGCGGCCAAGCACGCCGCGACGCAGAAGGCGATGAAGTCGGCCAGCGACAACGCCGACAAGCTCATCACCGACTACACCCGCCTGCGCAACAACGCGCGTCAGGCGGAGATCACGCAGCAGATCGCCGAGATCGTCGGCGGCGCCGATGCTCTGTCATCCGGCAAGTAAGTTCCCAAGGAGAGAAGAAGCCATGAGCCTCACCGCCGAGAAGACCGACGCGGCTGTCGTCGGCCGCGTCGCGCGTGTCACCGGGCCCGTCGTCGACATCGAGTTCCCGCACGACGCGATCCCCGAGATCTACAACGCGCTCAAGACCACCATCACCATCGGTGACACCTCCACCGAGATCACGCTCGAGGTCGCGCAGCACCTCGGCGACGACCTCGTGCGCGCCATCTCGCTCAAGCCCACCGACGGCATGGTCCGCGGCCAGGAGGTGCGCGACACCGGTGGCCCGATCTCGGTCCCCGTCGGCGACGTGACCAAGGGCAAGGTCTTCGACGTCACCGGTGAGGTGCTCAACGCCGCACCCGGTGAGACGATCGAGGTCACCGAGCGCTGGGGCATCCACCGCAAGGCCCCGAGCTTCGACCAGCTCGAGTCCAAGACCGAGATGTTCGAGACCGGCATCAAGTCGATCGACCTCCTGACCCCCTACGTGCAGGGTGGAAAGATCGGTCTGTTCGGCGGCGCCGGCGTCGGCAAGACCGTCCTCATCCAGGAGATGATCCAGCGCGTCGCGCAGGACCACGGTGGTGTCTCCGTGTTCGCCGGTGTCGGTGAGCGCACCCGTGAGGGCAACGACCTCATCGGCGAGATGGAAGAGGCGGGTGTCTTCGACAAGACCGCCCTCGTGTTCGGCCAGATGGACGAGCCGCCGGGGACGCGTCTGCGCGTCGCCCTGTCGGCGCTGACGATGGCGGAGTACTTCCGCGACGTGCAGAAGCAGGACGTTCTGCTCTTCATCGACAACATCTTCCGCTTCACGCAGGCCGGTTCCGAGGTCTCGACGCTGCTCGGCCGCATGCCCTCCGCCGTGGGTTACCAGCCGAACCTCGCCGACGAGATGGGTGTGCTCCAGGAGCGCATCACCTCGACGCGCGGTCACTCGATCACGTCGCTCCAGGCGATCTACGTCCCCGCCGACGACTACACCGACCCGGCTCCGGCGACGACCTTCGCCCACCTGGATGCCACGACCGAGCTGTCCCGTGAGATCGCGTCGAAGGGTCTCTACCCGGCCATCGACCCGCTGACGTCGACCAGCCGCATCCTGGACCCGCGCTACATCGGTGAGGACCACTACCGCGTGGCCACCTCGGTGAAGCAGATCCTGCAGAAGAACAAGGAACTGCAGGAGATCATCGCGATCCTCGGTGTCGACGAGCTCTCCGAAGAGGACAAGATCGTCGTGTCGCGTGCACGTCGCATCCAGCAGTTCCTCTCGCAGAACACCTACATGGCCAAGAAGTTCACCGGTGTCGAGGGCTCCACGGTCCCGATCAAGGAGACGATCGAGTCCTTCGACGCGATCGTCAAGGGTGACTTCGACCACGTCGCCGAGCAGGCGTTCTTCAACGTCGGTGGCATCGCCGACGTCGAGGCCAAGTGGGCGCAGATCCAGAAGGAGAACGGCTGACATGCCGCTGCGCGTGAACCTCGTCTCGGCTGACGCCGAGGTCTGGACCGGTGAGGCGTCGCTCGTCGTCGCCAAGACGGTCGAAGGTGAGATCGGCTTCATGCAGGGGCACGAACCCGTGCTCGCGATCCTCGCCCAGGGCGAGGTGCGCATCACCGGTGTCGACGGCACCAAGACTCTCGCCAGTGCGCAGGACGGGTTCCTGTCGATGTCGGGCGACGAGTTGACGATTGTCGCCGGTCACGCTGCGCTGGTCTCCTGACACTCTCTCCTCTTCGACGCGCGTCGTCCGGTTCACCGGGCGGCGCGCGTCGTTCGTTCGTTCCCCCGAGGTCGCATGCTCGTTCTCCTTCCTCCCTCCGAGACCAAACGCCCCGGCGGGCACGGAAAGCCCCTGGATGCCGCGAGTCTTTCCCTTCCGGCGCTGACCGCACCGCGTACCCGCGTGATCGATGCTCTCGTCGCGCTCAGTGCGGATGAAGAATCTGCGGCGCGCGTCCTCAAGCTCAGTCCCCGGCGGCTCCACGAGGTCGCTGACAACGCCGCGCTGCGGTCCGCAGCGACGCTGCCCGCGGTGGACCGGTACACGGGCGTGCTGTTCGATGCCCTGGATGCGGGTTCACTCGACGCTCCCGCGCGCGACTGGCTGGGGGCGCACGTCCTCATCCACTCGGCGCCGTTCGGCCCGGTCGGCGCCCTCGACGGCATCCCGGCGTATCGTCTGGCGGCCTCGACGTCGCTTCCGGGTCTTCCCTCGCTGCGACGGATCTGGGCGGATGCCGTCACCCGAGCCATCCGTGATGCGGCGCCGGACTTCGTCCTCGACGTGCGATCCGAGGCGTACGCGGCACTCGGCCCGGTACCCGCGGAACTCGACAGCGCCTACGTGCGTGTGGTCGCGGCGGGCCCCGATGGAGCGGTGCGCGCCCTGAACCACTTCAACAAGAAGGCGAAAGGCGAGCTGGTCCGACGCCTGGCGGAGACCCGTGCCCGCATCGGCTCGCGGTCAGATCTCCTCGAC
>NZ_CAKKMM010000190.1:0-7502 GCF_918698205.1 Microbacterium sp. Bi128
GTGCGTGAGAAAGAGGTTTCTCAACATGGAGCCGCCTTGGTGTAGACGACTGTGTCTCCGGTGCCGCCGTAGTTGTATCCGGTTGCGGAGGTTACATTGGTGTCGACGACGCTGTTGTTCTTGTAGAGCTTTCCATCTGGGCCCAGGAAATAGCCCGCCGCCAGCGGCTCGGTGTTAGCGGGCACGTTCGACGAGAAGTATGAGGAGGGCTGAGCCTGGTATTTGATGTAAGCGCCACTGGGCTTGGTGTATACGACAGCGTCTCCGGTGCCGCCGTAGTTGTACCCGGTTGCGGCCGTCACGTTGGTGTCGACGATGCTGTTGCCCTTGTAGAGGTCGCCGTTAAGCGCGAGAAAATAGATTCCCGCGAGAGGCTTAGCGGTTGAGGGTACATCCGGAAAGAAATCAGACGTTGATTGAAACTGGTACTTGATGTACCCGCCATTAGTCTTTGTGTATACAACAGCATCCCCGGTCCCGCCGTAGTTGTATCCAGTGGCGGCCTTGACGTTGGTGTCTACGACTGTATTCGCCTTGAAAAGATCGCCGTTTGGAGCGAGGAAGTAGATTCCAGCAAGGGGTTTTGCGCTCGAGGGTACGTCAGAGAACTTCGTGGACGTCGTCTGGGCGGCATACTTCAAGTACCCGCCGTCCGCTTTGGTGTATACGACGGCGTCCCCGGTCCCGCCGTAGTTGTACCCGGTGGCGTCGATCACGTTGGTGTCGACGAGGGTATCGAACTTATAGAGGTCGCCATTGGTGGCCAAGAAGTACCCCGCGGCAAGCGGTCGCGCGTTCGTCGGAACGTGGGGAGCGTGGTCGGAGGACGTTTGCGCTGCATACTTCACGTATGCGCCATTCTGTGGAATGGCGCTCGCGACCGTTGAGCTCGTGGTCGTGGCTCCCGATGAGGCGGACAGTGAGACGGTACCGCCCACGCCGGGCACGGTGATCGCCGGCAGCGCCACCGCCCCACTCCCATCGCTGACGCCGGTATAGGTCGCGGAGCCGCCGGCGAACGTGTACCCGCCGCTCAGCGTCGTCGTGACGCTGACGCCGGCGGTCGGGGTGCCGTTGGTGGTGACCGAGACCGACGCGCCGGTGATCGTGCCGCAGGCGGTGCCGTTGTACGTCGCCTGGTTGAAGGCGAGCACCGGCGTGCCGGACGCGGCGGCGAGCGGCGCGAGGCTCGCCGCGGCGATGACGGGCACCGACCACGCGGCGCCGGTGAGAACGGTCCGGCGGGTCGGGGAGGGGGGAGGTGTGTGCTGCTCGATGTCGTGCGACATGGGAGACCTTTCGGGTTCGGGTCTCGCCAGCATTCGGGCGTCCCTCCGCGTGCGCCAAGCCGGGGTTGTCACGGGCGTTTCGGGTGACGACGCGCTGGTGCACGTGGCATCCGGGGCTGCCAAGGAATGAACGTGGGGGTGATTGATTCCGCCCATCGGAGAGAACCCCGACGAAGGCCCGCGACGCTGGAGCGACACCTCCCGAGATCGGAACCGCATGACCCGGAACCTGCGCGCCGAGGGGCCAGCGGTCGTCGAGTGGTTCGCGCAGCGTTCCCTCGTGGCCACGCCCGTCGCGGGGAGCCCGACCGTGTTGATCGTCGACGAGGCCGAGGTCGCCGCCGTCGTCATCCGCCGCCTGTGGCATACCGCGCTGGTGATCGAGCCCGCGCCACGCGTGGCACACGGCTCCACGCTCGTGCTGCAGGCCGAGGGCGCGATCGACGTCGAGCTCCCGGGCGGAGGCCGCCCTCTCGCCGCCGGTGACGCCCTCGTCTATCCCGATGCCGTCTTCGTGCGCGCGACGGCCGGTCAGCCTACGGCCCGCATCGAGATCGTCACGGCCCACCGCCTGCTCGACGAACCCGCCGCGCTCCCGGGCGCCGACGACTCTCCGGCGTGGCGGGCGCTGGCATCCACCGTGAACGCGATCCTCAACGGCGACCACCGGCTGGGCGTCGCCGCCGAGTCGGCGCTCGGCCACGCGATCGAGAGCCTGTGCGCGGCGCTCATCGCGGGGCGAGCGGGGGCGGATGCCGCGGCCTCGGGCTTCCGGTCGGCCCAGGCCACGTTCGCCGCCGCCACCCGACTGCTCACGGAGCGCGCGCAGGACCCGGGCTTCACCGTCGAAGACCTCGCCGTCGCCCTGCAGGTGTCGCGGCAGTACCTCGCCCGCATCTTCGCGCGGCAGGGGCGCACGCCCAGCGCCGCCCTGCGGGCGCGGCGCCTCGAACTCGCCGACGGTCTCGCGGCGACGGGACTGCCGACGCCCGAGATCGCGCGACGGTCGGGATTCCCGTCCGCCCGTGCTTTGCTGCGGGCGAAGCGGGAGCGGGACACCCGCCATTGATGGCCCTCGATCGGGACCAACGCGGCCGCTATTCCAGGTTATGGCCGCTAACCAGGATCATCGCCTCCGCGCTGCGTGTGCGGACCGTGTTGGGGTAGTCGTAGGAGGTTGCCACAGCAGAGGGGGCCGACGGCAACGCCGTCGACCCCGTCTATGCTCAGCCCTTGCCGAGCGTCGAGCCCGCCTTCGACTTGGCCGGCTTGCTCGACGAGTTGGACGCGAGCGTCCGTCCCGCCTTGCTCAGCGATGCCTTCGAGGGCTTGGACGACCGTGACGACGACTTCGCCATGATGCGCTCCTTTTCTGTTGCAGAGAAACAGATCACCCGACCGGACTTGAGCCCGCTCGTGCAGAGACCACGGAGCCTCTAGAGTCAAGGAGTCGACCAGACACCTCAGCCCCGACCTGCTGCGTCCAGAGCTTGTCCCTGACCTGCCGGTCGGGGCTCCTTCGTGCAATCCACACTCTATAACGCTCCTACGACGAAGAAGTAGGTAGGTGGGTGATTTCAGGAACACGTTTACTGCCTTTGGGTGTAATCTGATCGCGTGATCACCCGCCAACGCGCACTCGACGTCCTCCACGCTAACGATGTCGCGCGCGGCCTCGCGTGGGCCTACAACTCCGCCTGTGAGCAGGCGCTCGACGACCTCACCCGCGCCAACGGGTACGGAGCGCTCACCGCCGGGGTCGGTAGGTATGAACTCATCGCCGACCGCTTCGACCGCGTCTTCTCTTGTGGAGAGTATGAAGTCGCCGAAGGCATGGAGTCGGTCGGCCTCGATGTGCTCTACGAGGGACTGAGCGAGCGGGCGCGTCTCACGATGCCCGTGATCCCCGCCGGAACGGTGACCCGCTCGAACTTCCGCGGCAGCAACGGCTGGACGGTTGGCGGGTTCCGATTCATCACTCACTCGTTCTCGCGAGGTGAGATCGCACGGATTGACTGGACGAAGGCCAGCCCTACGCTTCAGGCGGTTGCCCGCCAGAGACCTGACGAGACAGAACTTCTGACGCTGCTCGACGTGATGCTCGACATTGAGCAGCGCAACGATCTCGCTTCTCAGGACGACCTGCCGACTGTTCCCATGCCCACGCTCGTCCTGGTGCATGCCTTGGACCGCGAGACAGCCGAACGCGAACTCGCCATCGGTCACGCCCGCTACAACGACGACCTCGGGGGGCCGTGGCACTGGCATGAGGATCTGTTGGGCGGACCGGAGCCCGACCAGGCCGGCCGTGTGATGCCCGACGCTCCCGCGCCGACGCAGCAGGAACCGGACGTCACCTTGCGCCTGCGCAAGAAGGATGCTGCGGAGGACGCAAGTTGAGCAGCCCACAGGTGCCCACCCTCTTCGCCGGCGACCGGCTAACACTCGCACGTCAGCTCGAGGGTCTGCGCAAGAGCGACCTGGCCGCTCGTATTGAGAAGAGCGCGACGACCGTCGCTGCGTGGGAGGCAGGAACCAAGCGTCCCACCGCTGCCAACGTAGCCCAGTTGGCGTTGGGGCTGGGAGTGACACCGGCGTTCTTCGCACCCCGAGGCACAGCAGCGACAGCCGAGGACTCTGTCCCTCACTTCCGCTCGCTGCGGTCGACGAGCCAGCGGGCTCGTGACCAGGCGTTCGCATATGGACTGCTTGCGGTAGACATCGCGGACGCCATCGAGAAACATGTCGAGTTCCCTGAGGTCGACGTTCCTTCGTTCGAGGTGGCAGCCGACGACGTGGGAGACGGCCCGGAGGAGGCAGCCCGCGAGCTCCGGCGTGCATGGGGCATCGACACGGGACCGATGAAGCACATGGTGCGCCTGCTCGAGAACCACGGTGTGCTCGTCGTGTTCAGCCCGACGCAAACATCCTCGGTGGACGCGTACTCCTTCGAGTCTGCGAGCCGACCGGTGGTCGTCCTCAACCCCGTCAAGAGCGACTACTACCGACAACGGTTCGACGTCGCTCACGAACTCGGCCACCTCGTCATGCATCGTGACGCCGAGCCCGGCGGTCGCATCGTGGAGGAACAGGCCAACCGGTTCGCGTCGGAGCTGCTGATGCCCACGGCGGAAATCCGGGACGTATTGCCGACTGCGATGAACGCTCGCGCGTGGGACGTCCTCGGGACGCTCAAGGAGCAGTGGGGTGTCAGCATCCAGGCGCTTCTCTTCCGGGCGCGCCGATTGGGCGCCATCAGCGATGTGACCTACCGCAACGCCATCATCACCCTGAGCCAGCGCGGTTGGCGCCGGAACGAGCCCGGCCTGGTGACATCAGTCGAGCAGCCGTCCATGCTGCCGCGGTCGACGGAGCTGCTGGAAGCGTCGGGCATCCCGCGCGAGTCACTCGTGGATCAGGCGCGCGCGCCCCGCGACCTCTTCGACATCGCCACTGCACGGGCCCCTCGCATTGATGGCCGTGACGATGACTCAGAGGTCCAGAACAGGACGTCCAACGTCATTCCACTTCTCACAGGCCGCGCGGCCGGCAGTGACTAGAGGTGAGCCTCGGGAGAAGCGCTCGCCCTCGCTGTGATCTAGGCCCCGTCGCCAGCGTCCAGGAGACCGCAAGCCACCGCTGACTGCGGTCGTAGCCGTCGCGCTGCTACGCAACGGCGAGCGTGCGGAGCGACCTGTGACGATACTGCCCACCTGGTTGCGGTCCCGCGAGGCGCGAGACCAGTGGCCGGGTCTACCCGATGCTCGCGAAGTAGGCGCGGAGCACGGCACGCGCGTGGAGACGCTCGTGATCCTCTCCTGGATGCTGGCCACGGCCCGCCCGGACCCGATGTGAAAGGCGCGCATCTTCACCTGTCCAGCAGCCGACTCCGCGCACACGCCGATGGCTTTGTGGCCACTGGTCGCGGGGCTCTCGGCGCAGTAATCGACCCGCCACTCGCGCTCGGTGCGCCGCATGGGACCGCCGCGCAGCGGCGTGCACGAGAAGGCCTGCCTAACAGGCAGTGCCCGTTGGGCGATCTACTCCGAGTCCTCAGAGCATTCGCGACCAGCACCTTCCGTTAGATGGATTCCGGAGTGCAAGGATGGCGCTCGTGACGACGAGTGATACCGATTGGGAAGCAGAGCTGGAGCGCGTGGTGGCGCGGATAGGCCAGCTGCAAGAACTGTACGACCGCGTCTACGATGCCCGCGCCGGGTCAACGTCACTCAGAGCCGCGGACGACAGGGCTACGTGGCCGCTGGCGATTGGCCAGCACGTGCAGTACTGCCTCGTCCAGGCAATCGACATGTGTCAGGGCATCGCGGAGCTCGTGGCCAATGACACCGGGCTGCAGATTCCGTTGGCGGCCAGTTATCCGCTCTCGCGCGCTGCCATCGAGTCATCGAGTATGGCCGCGTGGATGCTCATCCCTGCCACCCGCCGGGAGCGCGTCCTTCGCAGGCTACAGGTCGCCCAAGATGAGCTTTCTTACGAGAAGGCGTTCATCCACTGCGTCGCCTACGAGGAGGAGTTGTCCAAGCAGATGCGCATGAAGCGTGTATACGCGAAGGACGCCAAGAGGACCAGAGAGCAGATGCGCGAGATCGCCCGCGTCAATGACATCCAGGCCTCTGAGTACGCCAACATGCCCGGATGGGAAGAGGTCGTCAAGCAGGCCGCTGTTCTCCTGACCGACTCGCGACCCTCCCTCCTTACTGCCGCCTGGAGGTTCACGAGCGGGCTCACACATCCGTCGTTCACTCGTGGTCGGATCGCCCACGAGTTTGTTCGGGTGAACACGGAGGCCGACGATGCGAAAGGAGAGATCACCGGGAACATCGAGTGGATCGTCTCGACCGCGGCGATCGCTGAGTCGCTCACGCGGAAGGCAATCAAGGTGCTTCGGTTCACGAAGGTCAAGGTCAACGGCGAGCGGCCGGTGCCGGACTCACGCACTGGCGTCTAGGGATGCATCCCGGAGGTAGCGCTGGACTTCGTCGGTCATGACCGAATCGGACAGGAGGAGTGGCGAGTCTGCAGCGGTGTAGGAGGCTACTTGGACGGAACTGCGCTTCGCCTACGGCGCCACGCGCGAGTCCCCAGGTTGTGGCCGCTAACCAGGATTAACGGCTGTCACTCGGGACGTCGACGCGGTCCACCGATCGCGCACTGGCCCGCGACGCCCCGCACCGCGGCCGGAAGAATCGACGCATGACCGAAGCCCCTGGCATCCTGCACCTGCTCGCCTTCGCCGCGGAACCCGGCGGCGGGAATCCGGCGGGAGTGGTCCTGGATGCCACGGCCCTCGACGACACCGACATGCTGAGGATCGCGGCCGACCTGGGGTATCCCGAGACGGCGTACGTCGTCGCGCGGGACGGTGATCGGCTGCGGGTGCGGTACTTCTCGCCCGAGGCCGAGGTGCCGTTCTGCGGGCACGCGACGATCGCGACGGCGGTCGCCCTCGCCGAGTCCGTGGGTCCGGGGGAGTTCGTGTTCGAGACCGCGGCGGGCGACGTCGAGGTGTCGGCGCGGGAGGACGACGGCCGGATCGCGGCGGGCTTCACGAGCGTCGAGCCGACAGTCCGCGACTTCGACGATGCGGCGCCGTTGCTCGCACTCCTCGGACTCGACGGCGACGACCTCGACCCGCGGATGCCGCTCGCTGAAGCGTTCGCGGGGAACCGGCATCCGGTCGTCGCCGTCCGCACGATCGAGCGGTTCGACGGATTCGGGTACGACGCCGACGCCCTGCGGGTGCTGATGGACGCGCGCGGGTGGACGGGGACCGTCACGGTGGTCCACGTCGCCGGCGAGCTCGCCGACGGCGCCGACGTCGAGGCGCGCAACCTCTTCCCCGTCGGCGACATCACCGAAGACCCCGCCACCGGTTCCGCGGCCGCGGCGCTCGGCGCGTACCTGCGCGACCGGCTCGGGATGCCGGCGCCGTTCCACGTCACCGTGCATCAGGGGCGGCACATCGGCCGCCCGAGCATCCTCGAGGTGGACGTGCCCCCGGCCGGTGGCATCCGGGTGTCGGGGACGGCCGTACCGCTCCGGGGGTAGCTTCCGGGTTTGGGGCGCGATCCTGCGTTTGGGGCGCGGTAATCACGCCCCAAACGGAGGAATCCGCCCCAAACCTCGTTGCGCCGCCGCGTCACTGCCCCGAACCGCGGTTCGCCGCCGCGCCGCCGCGCCGCCGCACCCCAC
>NZ_CAKKMM010000191.1:0-7498 GCF_918698205.1 Microbacterium sp. Bi128
GTCGCCGGCGAAGGCGCCTTCGCATCGGCATCCGCCGGACGGGGGATCTCTTCGTCGGTCTCGCCGCTGCCACGCGGGCGTGCGAGCCACGGCGACCGGTGAAGGGGCTGCTCGACACCGAGGTAGGTCGCCACCGTCAGCACCGTGATCACCAGCAACACGATCGGCATCCACGCCGGTCCGGCCGGAAGCAGGACTCCGGCGAACACGATGACCGGCAGGTGCCACAGGTACAGGGAGTACGAGACGTTGCCGACGGCCACGCTCAGCGGGTTCGTCAAAGGGAACAGATGCCGGTGGCGAGGGTCTCCCCCGACGCCGGCGGCGATGACGAGAGCGGCACCGGCGACCGGCAGCGCCGCCCACGGCGCGGGGAAGGACGACGTGGGCTCGATCACGACGAACGACGCGACGATCAGCCCCATGCCCGCCCACGCGAGCAGCACGCGCGCGGCGGCCGGCATCCGCCCCAGCGCGGGGGCGAGGACCGCCAGTACCGCACCCACGCCCAGCTCTCCGGCGCGGGCGAGGGTCGAGAAGTAGGCACCGATGGGATCGGCGGAGGTCAGCTGAACGGCGGCGACGCCCGAGGCGACGACGAGGACGAGCGCGGCGACGCCGACCACCCACCGTGCGGCGGCCGCTCGTCGGGCGGCGGCGGGGAGAAGAGCCACCAGCGCGAGCAGGACGAGGGGCCAGACGAGCGAGAACTGCTCCTCGATCGACAGCGACCAGAAGTGCTGCAGCGGAGAGACGTCGGTGGACGCGAAGTAGTCGCGCCCCTCGAGGCCGAACCTCCAGTTGGACACGAGGCCGAGCGCCGAGAGAGCGTCACCGAGCGTCTGCTCCGCCCGCGCGCGATGGAACACGAAGAACCCGGCGGTCACCACCGTCGCCAGGACGAGCAACGCGGCCGGCAGCAGACGCCGGATGCGCCGCGCGAAGAACGCGCGGAGGTCGATCGTGCCGGTGGCCGCGAGGTCGCGCAGCAGGATGCCGGTGACGAGGAAGCCCGAGAGCACGAAGAACACGTCGACGCCGACGAAGCCGCCGGTCGGCCAGCCTGTCAGGTGACTCGCGACCACGCCGATGACGGCCAGTGCCCGCAGTCCTTGCAGATCGAGACGCGTGCGCGAGGGAACGGTGGGCACGGGCGGGGCATCCTTCCGGGCCGCAGTGCACGGCCGCAGAGAGCTTACGGGAACCGCTCCCACGTCGTCGCCGACTCAGGGCGTGGGCCGGACCGACCCCACCGCGAAGCTGTGCACGCCGAGCTCTTCGCTGAGCGCTTCGCTCATGAGATGCCCGCGCACGCTCGTCCCCTGGGCATCCAGCGGCGGGCTGATGACCGCCGCGCCGAGACGTCCGGGCACCGCGAGCACGATCGCCCCCGACACGCTCGATTTCGCCGGGATGCCGACCGCGCGCATCCAACGACCCGAGCCGTCGTAGACGCCGCACGTGGCCATCACCGACACCACGTCGCGCGCGACGCGAGCGGGGACGGTCCGCTCCCCCGTGCGGGGATTCACCCCGCCCAGCGCCAGGGTCGCGCCCATGACCGCCAAGGTCTCGGCATCCACGAGGGTCGCGCACGCCCGCGCGTAGACGGCGACCGCGTCGTCGGCGCTCGGGGTCAACGTGCCCTCGGCGCGCATGAGGTGCGCGAGCGCGTGGTTGCGGTCGCCGAGCAGGTGCTCGTTGTG
The DNA here is from genome assembly GCF_918698205.1 of Microbacterium sp. Bi128. Lineage (NCBI taxonomy): Bacteria > Bacillati > Actinomycetota > Actinomycetes > Micrococcales > Microbacteriaceae > Microbacterium > Microbacterium sp. Bi128. The sequence continues at coordinate 1,707 of NZ_CAKKMM010000191.1, forward strand.
GGCGACGTCTTCGTCGACCTCGAGCTCCCGTCCCGCGAACGCGGCGAGTCCGCGGGCGATGCGATGGGAACGAGCCTCGGCGTCGCTGCCGTCGACGAGGGATGCCGTGAGCAGTGCGCCCGCATTGACCATGGGGTTCGGCGGCCGACCCGTGCCGCTCTCGAGCTTGATCGCGTCGAACGACTCGCCCGTCGGTTCGATGCCCACGCGCTCCAACGCCTCTCCGTCGGTGTCGAGCAGCGCAAGGGCGAACAGGAACGGCTTGACGGCCGACTGCACGCTGAACGCCACGCGACTGTCTGCGCTCGCGCGGACCGTGCCGTCGGGCAGGCAGAGCGCGACCCCGCAGAGGTCGGGATCGGCGTTCGCGAGCTGCGGGATGCTGTCGTCGACCTCACCGCCGCGTTCGGTGCGGACCCGGGCACGCAGCGCCTCGAGGTCGTAGTGGCGGGGGTCGGAGATCTCGGTCACTCCCCCACCTTCCCAGCGATCGGGCGTGGACGAGGCCGTGCACACCATCTCGAGGTCCGCGCGGGGCCTCCGTGGGCGGCATCACGCGTCGAGAGGGGCGTTTCGCGACCGCCTCTCGAACCCGCGCGAAACACCCGAAACTTTCGGTCAGACGTCGTAGAATGACCGTATGAGCGCACCCGCCGACGGGTCCCGCATCCGTCTCGCCGACATCGCCGTCGAGGCCGGTGTCTCGGTCGCGACCATCTCGAAGGTCCTCAACGGTCACGGCGACATCTCCCCCGCCACGCGAGCGCGCGTCGATGCGCTGCTGACCGCACGCGGCTATCGGCGCCGCTCGGCGAGCGAGAAGCCCCGCGGCGACCTGATCGAACTCGTCTTCCACGAGTTCGAGGCGAGCTGGTCGATGGAGATCATCGCGGGTGTCGAAGAGGTCGCCAAAGCGCGCGGCCTCGCCGTCGTCGTCACCGAGAGCGGGGGCGCGCACTCGCTCGGAGAGGATTGGCTCGAGGGCGCTCTCCGGCGTCGCCCCGCCGGCGTGGTCCTCGTCTCGTCCGCGCTCGTCGATCGTCAACGACTGCGCTTGGCCACCCGGGGGATCCCGCTCGTCATCGTCGACTCCGCGGGTGATCCGCCCGCGGACATCCCCTCCGTGGGGTCGGCGAACTGGTCGGGCGGTCTCGCCGCCACGCGCCACCTCATCGAGCTCGGACACCGCAGGATCGCCGCGATCACGGGCCCGAGCGACATGCTCTGCTCGCTCGCGCGCGTGGACGGGTATCGCTCGGCGATGGCGAGCGCGGGTCTGGACGTGGACCCGCGATGGGTGCGCTTCGGCACCTTCTACGTCGAGGGGGGTCGCGATGCGGCGCGCGACCTGCTGTCGTCGGACAACGCGCCCACCGCGATCTTCGCCGGCAACGATCTGCAGGCGCTCGGCGTCTACGACGCAGCACGCGAGCGGGGCATGCGACTCCCCGACGATCTGTCGGTCGTCGGGTACGACGACATCGCGCCCGCGCGCTGGGTCAGCCCCGCCCTCACGACCGTGCACCAGCCCCTCCGACGGATGGGGGCGGAGGCGACGCGCATGGTCCTGGATGCCGCGACGCGAGACTCCACCGACGTCGTGCCGCGCGTGGACCTCGCCACTCATCTGGTCGTTCGGGGCAGCACCGCTCCCCCGCGCTGACGCGCTCCGCGAGGTCGTCGCGGTCGCGGAGAGCGACGGCGGGAACTTTCGTCGTAGTTTCGTAACGTTTGCGTAACCTCCTGGTCCGGAGGCGCCTCCTCGGCGCATATGTTGTCTGCCACAACGTAACTGCGCAAAGGAGCGCTCGTGCACAGACGCATATCCCCCCTGGTCTCCCTCGCTGCCGTGGGAGCCCTCATGCTCGGCGGAGCCGCCCCCGCGGTCGCCGCCCCGACCACCGTCACCTCCGTCGACTTCGAAGACGGCACCACCGGCACCTGGACCCGCAGCGGCGGAACCGACAGCACCCTGAGCGTCGTCGATCTCGACGGCGGAAAGGTGCTGGAGGTCGCCGGCCGCGACGCCGACTACGTCGGCATCCAGAGCCCTGCGGGCATTTACGAAGCCGGCACGACGTACGACTTCTCGCTGAGGGTGCAATTGGCCCCCGGTACGCCCGACACGACCGCGCGCCTGGTCATGAAGCCGGCGTACACGTGGGTCGGGAACACCACGGTGACCGCCTCCGGATGGACGACCATCTCCGGCTCCTACACCCCCGAGCCCGGCGACGTGTCCGGAGTGCAGGCGTACATCGGCACGTCCGACATCGCCGACACTCCCTCGTTCACCTATTACGTCGACGACATCGTCGTGACCACCGCATCGCCCGGAGGCGGCGAGGTGCCCGACGTGGCACCGGGTGGTGCCGTGAACCCGACGGCGACTCCCGTCTCCGCCGCTCAGGGCACCGGGAACGTCGCCGCGCTCACCTTCGACGACGGCCCGAACTCGGGCACGACGCCCGAGCTCCTGGACTTCCTCGCCGAGAACGACATCACAGCGGTGTTCTGCGTCATCGGACAGAACATCACCGCCCCCGGCGGCGCCGACCTCCTCCGGCGCATCGTCGCCGAGGGGCACGTGCTCTGCAACCACTCGACCACGTACGACGACATGGGTTCGCTGACGCAGACGCAAGCCGCCACCCGCATGGCGGAGAACCTCACGATCATCCGCTCCGCGTTGGGCGACGACGACTACCCCGTGCCGTACTTCCGTGCGCCCAACGGTTCGTGGGGCAACACCCCCGCCGCCGCCGTCTCACTCGGGATGCAACCGCTCGCGGTGGTCAACACGATCAACGACTGGGAGACGCAGGACGTCCCCACGCTCACGGCGAACCTCCGTACGGCGATCACGCCGGGGCAAGTGGTTCTCGTGCACGACGGCGGCGGCGACCGCAGCGGCTCGCTCGCGGCGGTACGCACGGTCGTGACCGAGCGCCTGGCCGACGGCTGGACGTTCGCGCTCCCGGTGGGAGCGCCGGACGAGCAGCCCGGCGGCGGCGATCCACAGCCCGGTACCGTCCTGATCGACTCGGACTTCGATGCCGGCGACCTCGACGGCTGGTCGGCCCGCGCAGGGTCGGAGACCTCGGACCCGCAGGTGACGGTCGTCGAGGGCGGTGCGGATGACACGGTGTCGGCCGCACAGGTCGGGGAGCGCAGTCACGAGGGTGACGGCATCCAGCGCGAAATCGCTGGGCTGCTCGAGCCCGGCAAGACCTACGCCATCAGCGCCGCCGTGCGTTTCGCGCCGGGGGCCACCGTCGGTCAGGGCCTCACCCTGTCGGCACGCACCGTCTCGGGCGGCACGCAGAACTTCGCGAACCTCCTGCAGATCGAGAACGCGACGGCCACGGGCTGGACCACCGTCCGCGGAGAGTTCACCGTGCCGACCTACGACTCGGCCGCGGAGATCTACGTCGAGGCGCGTTACAACAGCGGCAACACCTCGACGTTCCTCGTGGACCAGGTGCGGATCTCGGTCCCCGAGGGCGCGCAGGTCGACACCGGACTGGTCGCCGTGAAAGACACGGTCGACTTCCCCCTGGGCGTCGCGATCGACTCGCGCGAGACCACGGGTGCCGCCTCCGAACTGCTGCTGCACCACTACGACCAGATCACGCCCGAGAACCACATGAAGGTCGAGGCCTGGTACACCGGACCGGGGCAGTTCGCCCGCAACGCCGAGGCGACCGCTCTGCTCGATTTCGCGCAGGCGGAAGACCTCCGGCTGTACGGGCACGTCCTGGTGTGGCACTCGCAGACCCCCGCGTGGTTCTTCCAGGACGACTCGGGTCGCGAGCTGACGACCTCGGATGCCGACAAGCAGGCGCTGCGCGACCGGTTGCGGACGCACATCTTCGACGTCGCGGCATCCATCGCGGACGACTACGGTCCCTACGGCTCGGACACCAACCCGCTCGTCGCGTGGGACGTCGTCAACGAGGTCATCTCCGATCAGGCGACCCCCGACGGTCTGCGGACCAGCCGGTGGTACCAGGTTCTCGGTGAGGAGTTCATCCGCCTGGCGTTCCAGTACGCCGACCAGGCGTTCAACGACGAGTACGCCGCGCCCGGCACGGACCGTCCGGTGAAGCTCTTCATCAATGACTACAACACCGAGATCGACGCCAAGGGCGCGCAGTACGAGGCTCTCGTGCGACGCCTGCTGGACGCGAACGTGCCGATCGACGGCGTGGGCCACCAGTTCCACACCTCGATCAACACGCCCATCAGCGCGTTGCGCGGCGCACTCGAGCGTTTCGAGGGCCTCGGCCTCCTGCAGGCGATCACCGAGCTCGACGTCACGATCACCCCCGCGGACGACCCCAACCGGGTGCGGCAGGGGTACTTCTACCGCGACGTGTTCCACCTGCTGCGGGAGTACCAGGCGGCGGCACCGGCCGCGGAGAAGATCTTCTCCGCGACGGTGTGGGGTCTCACGGACACCCGGTCGTGGCGCGCCGAGCAGCAGCCGCTGCTGTTCACGGGCGGGCTGCAGCCCAAGCCCGCGTACTACGGCGCGATCGACGACAGCGCGGGGCTTCCGTCGCTCGTCACGACCGCGAACGTGTTCGAGGGCGACGTCGAACCCGGTGCCGACTTCACCGACGCACCGGAATGGCGCAACCTCCCCTTCCACCCGCTGACGGCGGACGCGGGCGGTTGGCAGGCACGCTGGAACGCCGACCACCTCGCGGTGATCGTGCGGTCGGCGGCGACGCCCGACCGTGTGGCCTTCACCTACGGCGGCCAGGAGTACTTCTACGCCCCGGGTGTCGAGGGATCGCTCCCCGGCGCGCAGGAGGTCGTTGACGGCGTGACCTTCACGCTCGCCCACGTGCCGCACTCCGGCGTCGAGGCCGGACAGGGCGCCGACTTCGACGTGCGCCTCGTGAACGACGACCATGTCGTGGGGGCGTGGAACTCCCCGGGAGCGACCGGGCGACTCTCCTTCCTCGAGCCGCTGTCGTTCCTGCAGGTGCCCGAGCTCGCGGCGCCGACGGTGGACGGGCAGGTGGATGCCGCCTACGCCGACGCGGCGGTCGCGACGACCGGTCGCACGGTCGAGGGATCCGCGGAGGGCGCGAGCGCCGAGGTGCGCTCGCTCTGGCAGGGCAACACGCTGTACGCCCTGTTCGACGTGACCGACCCCGTGATCGATCTGTCGGGGAGCGACCCGTGGCAGCAGGACAGCGTCGAGCTCTTCCTCGACCTCGGGAACGGCAAGGCGGGCAGCTACGGTCCGAACGATACGCAGATCCGCATCTCTGCCGACAACGTGCTCTCCTTCGGCTCGGGCAACACCGCCGCCCAGCAGGCGCGGGTGCTGGCGAGCGCGACGAGTCGCACCGACACGGGATACCGCGTCGAGGTCGCGATCGATCTGGCCGGTCAGTCGGGCGGGCAGAGCAACGTCCCGCTGGGCGGCCTCGACACCGTGCACGGCATCGACTTCCAGGTCAATGACGGCCGGCCCGAGGGGCGGTTCTCGGTGAAGACGTGGGCGGACCCCACCGGCACCGGCTACCAAACCACCGCGCGCTGGGGCGTTGCCGAGCTGATCGGCGAGGCAACGGATCCGGGTACGAACCCCGGCACCGATCCGGGCACGGACCCCGGCACGGACCCCGGCACCGATCCGGGCACGGACCCCGGCACCGATCCGCGCCCGGGAACGGCGACGGGCCCGCTGCCGCCGTCCCGCGGCTCGGCGGACGCGCTCGCCACCACGGGGAGCGCGACACCGTGGGGAGCCCTCGTGCTCGCCGGCCTGATGC
>NZ_CAKKMM010000192.1:0-7458 GCF_918698205.1 Microbacterium sp. Bi128
CCCTTCCTGCTGGATCAGCGGGGCCAGGTTCAGCACCAGGCGGACGCCGCGGTCCTGCGTCAGCATCACCTGGGACCGGACCAGCCCGGTGGGGCTGGCCACCTCGGCGAACGGCTGCGGTTCCAGTGCGAGGGCGCTGGTGTAGAAGAGCACGGCCTCGTCGAAGTGCTGCCACGGCTGCGCGAGGTTCACGTGGTCGATCACCGCGCCCGGGTGCTCTGCCGGGTCCGCCGCGGCGACGTCCGGGCCGTCGCCGAATTCCCGGGTCCACGCGGGGGTGCCGTCCGGGCTGCCCTGGCAGAGGAAGATTTCGGTGGAGTCCGGCGCGGCGAAGCCCTGGAAGACTTCCTCGTTGGCCTGGCTCTTGCGCGGCACGGCGGGGGCCTTGAGCTGCTGGGCGCGGGCGGCGGCGATGACGGGAGAGTCGACGTCGAAGCCCAGGGCGGAGATGGCAGGGGCGGCGGGAGCCGGCTGGCCGGTACCGGCGGCAGCGGTCGCCGTGCCGATGGCTGCCGGTTCTTCGTTGATGATCACGCGCGCGTGGCCCATGGTCCACAATTGCACATCCTTCGTGCGATGCCGCCCGTTGAACGCAAACCCCAGCTGGCCCAGCAGGGTTTCCAGTCCGGCGGTGTCACCGGCCCGGACCTCGGCGAAGTTGAAGCCGGCGGGCTCGGCCACGCGGGGAAGCGTGGCAAGCTCCATGGGGTAGCGGCGCCGGGCACCGGACACCGGGCCCGCCGCCCCGCTGGTCATCCCGCCTGCTGCATTCGCCGGGTTTGCCTCGAGCCAGGCGGCGCTCTGCTCTTCGAGCCAGATCAGCGACCGCATGGCGTCGACGGCGGTGCGCTCGACGTCGGCCTGGCGGAAGACGTCGTTGAACACTTCCAGCGACACCGGTCCCGTGTAGCCCGCGCGGACCACGTGGCCCATGAACTTGGCGAGTTCGAACTGGCCCTCCCCTGGAAACACCCGGTAGTGCCGGCTCCAGGACAGCACGTCCATGGACAGCTTGGGGGCATCGGCGACCTGGACGAAGAAGATTTTCTCCGGGTCGAAGGCCTCGATCGGCGCGGTATCCCAGTCCCGGGAGAGGATGTGGAAAGAGTCCAGGCAGGTGCCCAGGCTGGGGTGGTCCACCATCCCAACCAGCCGGTGGGCGTGCTCGTAGTCGTTCACGTACTTGCCCCAGGCCAGGGCCTCATAGGCGACCTTGACGCCGTGGTCACCCGCGAGGTCCGCGAGCCGGGAAAGCTGTGCGGCGCGGAGCTCGTCATCGTCGATCGTGGCGGTGCCGACGTTGGAGCAGAGCAGCATGGTGTCCATGCCCAGGCGGGACATGAGCCGGAACTTGGCGTCCGCGCGGCGCAGGTTGGCGGCGAGCAGGTCCTCGGGAACGCTGTCGAAGTCCCGGAACGGCTGGTAGAGATCCAGGGTCAGGCCAAGGTCGGCGGCCAGTTTCCGGACATCCTCCGGGCTCAGGGGCGACGTCACGAGGTCCTGTTCGAAGATCTCGATCCCGTCGAAGCCGGCCACCGCGCAGGCCTGCATTTTTTCCCGCAAGGTGCCGGCGAGGCAGACGGTGGCGATCCCGGTGCGCATCAGGCGGGCACCTCTTCCGCGGCCACAAGTTCCAGGAAGTGGGAGCGCATGCGGTCGGCGTCGGCCTGGCGCCCGGTGAAGATCCGGAAGGCGTCCGCCGCCTGGCCCACGGCCATCCGGCCGCCGTCGAGCACCTCGCAGCCCTTGGCGCGCGCCTCGCGGACGAGCTCGGTTTCGATCGGCCGGTACACGATGTCGGCCACCCAGTGCCGGGACTCCACGAGGGACATGTCCAGCGGAACCCCCGGATGGGCGGCCATGCCCACGGGGGTGCAGTGCACCAGGCCGTCGGCCTGCGGCATGAGCTGCGGGAGCTCCGCCGTCGTCCGGGCGGTGACGGTCCGGTCCGGGAAGAACCCGGCGAGCTCGGCCGCCCGCGCGGCGGACCGGGCCGCGTCGGTGTCCACGAGGTCCAGCTCGCGGACCCCCGCGGTGAGCAGGGCGTAGGCGACGGCGGAGCCGGCGCCGCCGGCCCCCAGCTGCACCACGCGATCCAGGGTGGCGCCGGGAAGCCCGGAGGCCAGCGCCGCGGCGAAGCCGGAGAAGTCGGTGTTGTGGCCAATGAAGCGGCCGTCGCGGATCACCACGGTATTGACGGCGCCCAGGCGCCGGGCGTCGGCGGAGACCTCATCCAGGTACTCGAGCACGAGCTGCTTGCAGGGGTGCGTGATATTCAATCCGTTGAACCCGAGGCTTCGGGCGCCGGAGAGCAACTCCCCCACGGCCCGGCCGGGCAGGCCGAGTTCGGTGAGGTCGATGGGGCGGTAGAGGTACCGGAGGCCCTGCACGTCGCCCTCGCGTTCATGCATGTAGGGCGTGAGGGAGGGCATGACGCCGTCTCCCACGAGGCCCACGAGGAAGGACTCTGCTCGATTGCTCATCCAGTTTGCTCCTTTGACAACGGCACTCGGCGGGCTGCGACGCTTGCGGCGTCCGCGGCGGGCCGGGTGATAGGGATTACATTACAGACTTTGTTCACATGTTGCACTGTTGTTCGAATGACGAACATATTATTACGGCGCCGGCTCGTTTCGGCGCCAGCTTTCGTGACGCAGGCTTTCATGACGCAGGCTTTCATGACGCAGGCTGGTCGGCCGTCACCGCTGGGGCAGCCGGGCCGACAGCTCGGCGGCCGCCGCCTGCAGCAGCGGCACGAGGGCCACGAGAGCCTCCATGCTCAGGCGGAAGACCGGGACCGCCGTGGCCAGCGAGGCGAAGGCGTGCCCCTGGGCGTTGAAAACCGGGACGGCGACGGCGCGCATGCCGAGTTCGTTTTCCTCATCCATGGTGGCGAAGCCCTGGCGCCGGACCTGCTCGATTTCGGCCCGGAAAGCCTCGCGGTCCGTAATGGAGAGCGCCGTCAGCGGTTCCAGGGGCAGCTCCTCGACGAGCTGGGCGCGGGTGGCGTCGTCGGCGAACGCCACCAGTGCCTTGCCCACCGAGGTGGTATGAAGTGCCCCGAGATGCCCGGGGTCGCTCGTGACCCGGAAGGTCTGCGGGCCGTCCACCTTGTTCACCGTCAGGTGGTGGATGCCATCCCGCACGGAGAGGATGGTCGCCTCACCCGTTTCCTCGGTCACGCGCCGCAGGATCGGCAGGGCCGTACCCGCGAAGCCGTGGTGGTTGGAGACGCGCTGGCCAAGCTGGAAGACCCTCAGTCCCAGGTGGTACCGGCGGCCGTCCGGCTCGTAGTCAACGAAGCCGTCCCGCGTCAGGGAGCCGAGCAGGCGGTAGGTGGTACTGAACGGCAGATCCGCGCGGCGGGAGATCTCCGCGGCGCTGGCGCCCCGCGGCTCGTCGCCCAGGAGGACCAGCAGGCCCAGGGCCTTGCCCACCATGTCCGTCCGCGAGTCCTCCCTGGCGGCCTTGGCAGGCTTCGAAGGGGCTTCCGCCGGATACCCGGAAGCGGCGGGAACATCTGTGGTTTGATTCACACTCATGCATCGATGTTCCCACATAGTGAGAGCTATTTCTAGATGGTGATTATTTTTGTTGACAAGTGACTGTGCTCACAGTCATGATTGCTACATCGCACAAGTAGCTTCCACCATGTGGCTACTAGTCCGGGTCTTTCCACGGACCTCCGGCTGCACCACACTTAAGCAAGCGGCAGCCGAGACCTTCCTGATCCATCCGCGACAACGTCGTCACACCAAAGGAACACCATGAGCCACACTGTCCCGTCCACGACGCCGGGTATAACCACAGGAGGGACGCCGAAGAAGGCGGCCCTTGCCAGCTTCCTGGGCAGCGCCGTCGAGTATTACGACTTCTTCATCTTCGGTTCCGCAGCCGCGCTGATCTTCCCGCATGTCTTCTTCCCCGATGCGGACACCAACGCGGCGATCATGTCGTTCGCCACCTTCGGCTTTGCCTACATTGCCCGCCCGGTCGGCGCCGTTATCCTCGGCCACTTCGGTGACAGGATAGGGCGCCGGAAGGTCCTCATGTTCACGCTGTTGCTGATGGGCGCCTCCACCTTTGCCATCGGCTGCCTGCCGGACTTCAAGACGGTCGGCTGGTGGGCCCCTGTCCTGCTGGTGCTGGCGCGTCTTTGCCAGGGCTTTTCCGCCGCCGGCGAGCAGGCCGGCGCCTCGTCCATGACGCTCGAGCACGCCCCGGACAACCGCCGCTCCTTCTTCACCTCCTGGACTCTGACCGGCACCCAGGGCGGCCAGATCCTTGCCGCCCTCGTCTTCATCCCGGTCCTCGCCCTGCCTGACGACATCAAGTACACGATCGGCTGGCGCATCCCGTTCTGGCTCAGCGCCGTGGTTGTGCTGATCGCGTTCTTCATCCGCCGCACCCTGCACGAACCGCCGGCGTTTGAGGAGGCCCAGAAGACCAAGCAGATCTCCAAGCTCCCCGTCGCGGACCTCCTCAAGAGCCACTGGCGCGATGTCCTCCGCGTCATCGCCTGCGCCTTCATCGCCGCCGTGTCCACCGTCTTCGGCACCCTGGCCATCAGCTACGCCAAGAACGTCGCCGGCGTGGACGGCACCACCACCCTCTGGCTCGTCGTCGGCGCCAACTTCATGGCACTGGGCACCCAGCCGCTCTTCGGCATGCTCGCCGACAAGATCGGCCGCAAGCCGGTCTTCATCTACGGCGCACTGTCCAGCGCAGCCCTGACCCCGGTCTTCCTGTTGAGCCTCGAATCCGGCAACGTCGCGCTGATGTTCCTTGCGGCAATCGCGTTCTTCTCCTTCGGCTACGCTGCGGCCAACGCGGTCTGGCCCTCCTTCTACGCCGAGATGTTCAGCACTAACGTCCGCTTCTCAGGCCTCGCAATCGGCACCCAGCTGGGCTTCCTGATGGCCGGCTTCGCCCCGGCGATCGTGGCGGCCATGGGCGGCATCCAGCCCGGCGGCTGGGTCCAGATCTCCATCTTCACCGCAATCATCTGCCTCATCGCCACCGTCGCGGCGCTGACGGCCAAGGAAACATTCCGGGTCCCCACCAAGCAGCTCGGCCAGCGGTAGCCCCCGCACCCGCAGCGGATCTCAACCGCACTTCCGCACAGCTTTTCCGCACCGCACGACGGCGTCCCGTCCCTTTAGTGGCGGGCCGCCGTCGTTGATGCGTTAAGCGGGTTAGCGGGCTAACCGGTTAGCGGGCGGCGCCCAGTACCGCGGCGAGATCGAACTTCACCGGTTCCTCCAGCTGGTCATAGGTGCAGGAACGCGGATCACGGTCCGGACGCCAGCGCAGGAACTGGGCTGTGTGCCGGAACCGTTCGCCCTCCATATGGTCATACTTCACTTCCACCACGCGCTCGGGCCGCAGCGGGGTGAAGGACAGGTCTTTGCCGCCGCTCCACCGGCTTCCCTCGGCCTTCCGCGGAGTGCGCGCCCCCTCCTCCTGCCGGGCCCAGGCCCAGGGGTGGCCGTCAAAACCGGTGACCAGCTCCTGCAGCTCGGCAAACAGCTCCGCGCGCCGGGCCATCGGGAAAGCTCCCACCACGCCGACGTTCGCCAGCACCCCGGCTTCGTCGTAGAGCCCCAGGAGCAGCGAGCCGATCCGGTCCGGACCGGAGGTGTGCACGCGGTATCCGGCGAGCACGCAGTCCGCCGTCCGTTCGTGCTTGACCTTGACCATCGCGCGCTTGTCCGGCTGGTAGCTGCCCTCCAGCGTCTTGGCCACAATCCCGTCCAGTCCGGCGCCCTCGAACTGCCGGAACCAGCGCTGCGCCGTGTCCCGGTCGGAGGTCGCGGCTGTGAGGTGGACCGGCGCCGCGCTGGCTGCCAGTGCGCGCTCCAGCTGCCGGCGGCGCTCGGAGAAGGGTTGGCCCGTGAGATCCTCGTCGCCGAGGGCCAGCAGGTCGAACGCCACGAAGCGCGCCGGGGTCTGTTCCGCGAGCAGCTTCACCCGGCTGGCGGCCGGATGGATGCGCTGCTGGAGCGCGTCGAAGTCCAGCCGGTCACCGGAGGCCGCCACCATGATGATCTCGCCGTCCACCACGCAGCGTTCCGGCAGCTCCGACTTCAGCGCCTCGACAAGCTCGGGGAAATAGCGCGTCATCGGCTTGCCGTTCCGGCTGCCGATCTCCACCTCGTCGCCGTCACGGAAGATGATGGAGCGGAACCCGTCCCATTTCGGCTCAAAGAGCCAGCCCGTTCCGGCGTCCGGCGACGGCAGGGCCGGGAGTGCTTTGGCCAGCATGGGCGCAATGGGAGGCATCAACGGCAAGTGCATAGCGCCCATTCTTGCGCCGCGGACCCGGGACCGCCAGCCCCACGCTGTGGGTCCTCGCGAGGGGCTCCTCAACTGGGGGCTCCTCGACACGGCCCGGCCCCGGCGGTAAACATGGGTGATGGCTACCATCGGGTTCCACGCCTCGCATGAGCAGATCAGCCCCCGGCGCCTCCTGCAGGACGTTCAACTGGCCGGGCAGGCCGGCTTCGATGCCGCCATGTGCTCGGACCATATTGAGCCGTCGTCCGCCCGGCAGGGCCACACCTTCGCCGAACACGTCCTCCCCCAACTCCGCCCGGCGGCGGGACAGGCTCCGGCCGGAACGGACGGTGCGCTGTGAGAATCGCCGAGACCTCGGACCTCTGGTGGAAGAACGCGGTGATTTACTGCCTGGATCCGGAGACGTTCATCGACGGCGATGGCGACGGCACCGGAGATTTCGGCGGACTGATCCAACGGGTGGACTATCTTGCCGCTCTCGGCATCACGTGCATCTGGCTCATGCCCTTCTACCCTTCCCCGGACCGCGACGACGGCTACGACGTCACCGACATGTACGGCGTGGATCCCCGGCTCGGAAGCCTGGGGGACCTGGTGGAATTCATCCGCACCGCCAACGACCGCGGCATCCGGGTGATCGCGGACTTCGTCATCAACCACACCTCCGACCGGCACCCGTGGTTCGTCCAGGCGCGCAAGTCCGTGGACAACCCCTACCGCGACTACTACGTCTGGCGGAAGGACACGCCGCCGGACACCTCGGACCAGGTGGTGTTTCCCGGCGAGGAAACGTCCATCTGGACCCAGGACAAGGCCACCGGTGAGTGGTATCTGCACATGTTCGCCAAACACCAGCCGGACCTGAACGTGATGAATGCCAAGGTGCGGGACGAGATTGCGAAGTCAATGGGATTCTGGCTGCAGCTGGGCCTGGACGGCTTCCGGCTGGACGCGGTGCCCTTCTTCCTGGAGCTGGTCGGCGAGCCCAAGGATGAAGCCGCGAAAATCGACCCGCACCAGTACCTGAGCGCCCTGCGCAGCTTCCTCAACCGCCGCCATGGCAGCGCGGTGCTGCTGGGCGAGGTCAACCTTCCATACAAAGAGCAGCTGAAGTACTTCGGCGGCCCTGCCGGCAACGAGCTGAACATGCAGTTTGATTTC
>NZ_CAKKMM010000193.1:0-7423 GCF_918698205.1 Microbacterium sp. Bi128
GTGCCGCTCGACGGACTCGGGGCGCACGCCCTGTGGCCGACGCTGGACGGACGCACCGCGGCCGACCTCGCCGCCCTTCACACCGCCCACGCCCCGGCCCTGACCACGGCCACGAACCCGCAGGAGACCCGATGAGCGAGACCCCGCACCTGAGCGGACCCTTCCGGGTCGGCGACCGCGTGCAGCTGACCGGTCCGAAGGGGCGGATGCACACCATCACGCTCCGCGAGAACGGCGAGCTCCACACCCACAACGGGGTCCTCACGCACGAACTGCTGGTCGGGCAGCCCGACGGCAGCGTCGTGACCAACAGCTCCGGCCACGACTACCTCGCCCTGCGTCCGCTGCTGCGCGACTTCGTGATGTCGATGCCTCGCGGTGCCGCGATCGTCTATCCGAAGGACGCCGCGCAGATCCTCGCCCAGGCCGACATCTTCCCCGGCGCGACGGTCGTCGAGGCCGGCGTGGGCTCGGGTGCCCTGTCGCTGTGGCTCCTGCGGGCGATCGGCCCGTCCGGCCGGCTCGTGTCGTTCGAGCGCCGTGAGGAGTTCGCCGACGTCGCCCGCGCCAACGTCGAGACGTTCCACGGCGAGCTTCCGTCCACGTGGGAGGTCGTCGTCGGCGACCTCGTCGAGAACCTCCCGGATGCCGTCGCCCCGGCATCCGTCGACCGCATCGTGCTCGACATGCTCGCGCCCTGGGAGTGCATCGACGCCGCCGCGGACGCGCTGACGCCCGGCGGCGTCGTGCTCTGCTACGTGGCCACGGCGACGCAGCTCAGCCGCGTCGCGGAGTACATCCGCGGTACGGGCCTGTTCACCGAACCGGATGCCTCCGAGACCATGGTGCGCGGATGGCACGTCGAGGGTCTCGCCGTCCGCCCCGACCACCGCATGGTCGCTCACACCGGGTTCCTCATCACGGCCCGGCGCCTCGCGCCCGGTGCGGTGCCGCCCGAGGTCAAGCGCCGCGCGTCGAAGTCGAGCTACGGCGACGAGGACGTGGAGCTGTGGACCCCCGGTGCCGTCGGCGACCGTGAGATCACCGACAAGAACCTCCGCAAGCGCGTGCGCGAAGCGCAGAAGGCCGCGGATGGAGTCCGACAGCGCGGCGGTGAAGAGGTCGCGGCGACGGAGACCCCCGACGCGACCGCCTAAACTGATCCGGTGCGCAGACTTCCCGCCCTCGTCGCCGTGACCGCCCTGGCCGGAATCGGCCTCGTCGGATGCTCGGCATCCGCCGGTACCGACGGCTCCGCCTGTGCGGCCCCCACCGCCGATCCGCGCGCAGCCGCGGCCGTGACCGTCTCGGGCGAGGTCGGGACGCCGCCCGAGGTGCAGGTGCGGTCGCCGTTCCTGCCGGACGCGCGTTCGGTGCAGACCGTGGTCACGGGCGACGGTGAGCGCATCACGCAGCCCGACCAGCTCGTGCTCCTCGACCTCACCGTGTACAACGGCGTGACGGGCGAGCGCATCGTGGGGTCGCGCTACGACGGCAACCTCAGCAACGCGCAGCCGCTGTCCGGCTGGGATGCCACCTTCCCCGACTTCTCGTCCGCGATCCTGTGCTCCACGCAGGGCTCCCGCGTCGTGGTCTCCCTGCCCTACGACGCCGTCGGTGCGCAGGCGGCCCAGGGTCTGCAGATCCCCGAGGGCGGCTCGGCCGTCGTCGTCGCCGACGTCGAGCGCGTGTACCTCCCCGCGGCCGACGGCGCCGACCAGTTCACGGCGGGCTTCGGTCTTCCGACGGTGGTCCGCGCGCCCAACGGGCAGCCGGGCCTCACGATCCCCGACGGCGACGCGCCGTCGGACGTGTCGGTGCAGACGCTGAAGAAGGGCGACGGACCCGAGTTGACCGCCGACTCGACCGCCCGCGTCCACGTCCTGGGCGTGGCGTGGAACGACCGGAAGCAGTTCGCGTCGACCTGGGGCAAGACCCCGATCACCGCCGCACCCTCGCAGTTGCCCGAAGAGCTCGCCGCGGCCCTCGAGGGCCAGACGGTGGGCTCGCAAGTGCTCGTCGTGGTCCCGGCCGACCAGACGGCTGCCGATCAGCAGGCGTTCCGCGCCCCGGCGGACACCGCTCTGGTCTACGTCTTCGACATCATCGGCGTCGACGGCTGAGTCCGGCCCGCGCCTAGGATGGGCGGGTGTCCGCCACCTCGTCCCGACCCGCTCCTGAGGAGCGTCTGGTCAACCTCGTCGTCGCCCTCATGGCGACCGAGCAGGGCCTGACGAAGGACACGATCCTGTCGTCGGTGGCCGGGTATCGCGAGCAATACGAAGCGGGCGCGTCGAAGGATGCGCTCGAGAAGATGTTCGAGCGCGACAAAGAGAATCTGCGCGGTCTGGGCGTGCCCATCGAGACGATCGGTGATCGCGCCGACCCCGAAGACCTGCGCGAGGCGCGGTACCGGGTGCCGACCGCGGAATACTCCCTCCCCGAGGACATCTCGTTCAGCCCCGCCGAGGTCGCGCTGCTGAACATCGCCGGCAGTGTGTGGGGGAGCGAGTCGCTCTCCGCGGACGCGCGGAGCGGTCTGCGCAAGATCCGCGCGCTGGGCATCGCGGTCGACGAGCCGATCATCGGCTACGCGCCTCGCATCCGCGCACGGGATGCCGCCTTCCCCGCGCTGCAGCGCGCGATCGAGCAGTGCCGCGTGGTCACGTTCAGCTATCTGCGTCCGGGCGACGCGCGGTCGCGCGAGCGTCGGATCCGTCCGCTGGCGCTGCTGGAGTACGAGGCGCGGTGGCATGTGTTCGGTTTCGACCTCACGATGGATGCCGAGCGCACGTTCCTTCTCTCGCGGATCGTCGGTGACGTCACGGTGACGCGCGAGCGTTTCGACGAGGCGCTGCGCGAGGGGGCGGGGGAGCGCGCCCTCGCCGGTCTCGAGTCCGTTGCGCGCCGTCAGCGTGCGCTGCTCGAGGTGCACCCCGGGACCGAGGCGGCGCTGCGGCTCTCACGCCGCGCCGACCCCGCGCCGCAGGGCATCGTCGTGCCCTACGTCGATCTGCACGTCTTCGCCGATGAACTCGCCTCGTACGGACCCGAGGTGCGCGTGGTTGCTCCCGACGACCTGCGCGACGAGGTCATCCGGCGCCTCCGTGCGACCCTCGCTCTGCACGGGGGTGCCGCGTGAGCTCCGATCGATCTCTGCCGGCCCTCGACCGCGCGGCACTGCTGCTGCAGCTCGTGCCGTACATCGTCGGCAAGGGTGAGGTGTCGATCGCCGAAGCCGCGGCCGACTTCGACGTCGCGCCCGACCAGATGCGGGCGATGGTCGAGCGCTTGACCGTCATCGGCCTCCCCGGCGAACGCGGGTACTGGCAGCTGCCGAACGAGCTTTTCGACATCGACTGGGACCTGCTCGACCGCGACGACGTGATCTCGATCACCAACACCGTCGGGCTCGAGCGCTCTCCCCGGCTCACGGCGCGCGAGGCCGCCGCCCTGCTGGCCGGTCTGCAGTTGACACGCACTCTGCCCGGAGTGGGCGACAGCGCTCTCGTGTCGGGGCTGCTGGCCAAACTCGCGCGGGGGGCGTCGTCGACGCCGCCGGCGGTGATCGTCGCTCCGGGGCCGGTCGACGGAGTCCGCGACGTCGTGGACCGCGCACTGCGTCGACACGTGGCGGTGTCCTTCACCTACCGCGCACCGGGTGCCGGCCCAACGACGCGGACGGTCGACCCGATCAAGGTGCACATCGCCGGCGGGCAGTGGTACCTGCAGGGCTGGTGCCACACTCGCGAGGCCGTCCGGACGTTCCACCTCGAGAGGGTGAGCGACCCCGAGCTCACCGACATCCCCGCGGTCCACGGCGCCGACCCCGTCCCCGAGCTGTTCGCCCCCGCGGACGACGAGGTCGTCGCACGGTTCCGCTTCCCCCTGGCCGTGGCTCCGCTGATGTCGGACTATCTCGAGCGCGCCACGATCGAGGCGGAGGGCGATGCAGCGGTGGCATCGATGCGCTTGGCCGACGAGCAGAGCCTGAAGCGTCTCGCCGCCCGACGCGGCGGAGAGGTGGAACTGCTCGAGCCCACCGGTGCCCGGCGGGCCGCAGCAGCGTGGGCGGCCGCCGGTCTCTCGCAGTACGCAGGAGATGTCTCGCCCGGAGGGTGAACGGCGGTCGTGCTCCGGCCGTCGCGGGCGGGGTCGGGTTAGACTGAATCCCAACGCCCGAACGAGACGAGGAGTTCTCATGCTAGGCAATCTCAACGGATGGCACCTGCTGATCGTTCTCGCGGTCATTCTGCTGTTGTTCGGCGCTGCGAAGCTCCCTGCGCTCGCGAAGAGCGTGGGCCAGTCGGCTCGCGTCTTCAAGAGCGAGATGAAAGAGATGAAGCGCGACGATGATGGAGCTGTCGCGCCCGAGGCTCCCCGTGCCACCGAGGCGAACGCCGCCCCGTCCGTCACGCCTGAGCGACGCGCCTCGAACGACACCTCTGCATAGCGCGTGACCACGGCAGGACCGCCGCGGATCGAGGTGCCGGAGGGACCGCGGCGAGACAAGCGCATGTCGATCGGCGCTCACCTCGTCGAGCTCCGCAAGCGCCTGATGATCGCCGCCGCGGGACTGATCCTGGGCATGGTGGTGGCCTTCATCGTCACGGACCCGGTCATCGCCTGGATCACTGAGCCCATCCGCGTCATCACGGAACGTCGCGGCGACGACTTCTCGGCGCTGAACTTCGCCAACGTGACGTCCGCGTTCGATCTGCGCATGCGGATCGCGTTCTCGATCGGCATCTTCCTCTCCGCCCCCGTGTGGCTCTGGCAGATCTGGGCGTTCATCATGCCCGGGCTCACGCGCAAAGAGATCCGGTACACGGTCGGCTTCGTCGCGGCCGCGGTTCCGCTGTTCTTCATCGGGTGCTGGGTCGGCATGCTCATCGTCCCGCACGTCATCGAGCTGATGTGGGGCTTCACGCCCGAAGGCGGCGTCAACTTCTACAACGCGTCCGACTACTACGACTTCGTCTTCAAGCTCATGATCGTCATCGGCGTCGCGTTCGTGCTGCCGGTGTTCCTCGTGGCGCTCAACGTCGCCGGCATCATGAGCGGGCGCGCGATCCTCAAGGGCTGGCGCGTCGCCATCATCATCGCCACGGTGTTCGCGGCCCTCGCCACTCCCGCCGCCGACGTGGTGAGCATGCTCATGCTCGCCGGCATCCTGATCGTCCTGTTCGTCGCCGCGGCCGGCGTATCGATGCTGTTCGACCGGCGCAAGGCCCGTCGCGCCGTCGCAGCGGGACTGCCAGGATCGACCGCGTGAGTGGACTGAGCCCCGCCGACCGTTTCGCCCGGGCGTCCGCCCGCGCACAGCATCCCCTGACCGCCGACTTCGCGGAGTCGCAGCGGTTCGAGCTCGATCCGTTCCAGCTCGCCGGATGCCAGGCCCTCGAGGACGGCCGCAGCGTGCTCGTCGCCGCGCCCACCGGCGCGGGCAAGACCATCGTGGGCGAGTTCGCGATCCACCTGGCGATGCTCGAGCCGGGCGACAAGGCGTTCTACACGACGCCCATCAAGGCGCTGTCGAACCAGAAGTTCCACGAGCTGCAAGAGGTGTACGGCGACGACGAGGTGGGCCTGCTCACCGGCGACACCAACATCAACGCCTCCGCGCGGATCGTCGTGATGACGACCGAAGTGCTGCGCAACATGCTGTACGCCGACTCTCCGGCCCTGCGCGGCTTGCGGTTCGTCGTGATGGACGAAGTGCACTACCTCGCCGACCGCTTCCGCGGTGCCGTGTGGGAAGAGGTCATCATCCACTTGCCGCGCTCGGTGCGGTTGGTGTCGCTGTCGGCGACCGTGTCCAACGCCGAGGAGTTCGGCGACTGGCTCGACACGGTGCGCGGCGACACCGAGGTGATCGTGTCCGAGACGCGGCCCGTCCCGCTCGAGCAGCACGTGCTCGTACGGGGAGACCTGCTGCCGCTCTTCGACGATCGCGCCGGGGTCGCGACCGCCCAGGTGAACCAGGAGCTGCTGCGCATCCGCGGCGGGCACGCTTCGACCTACGACAACAATCGCCAGGCGCAGCAGTACCGGTCGGCACGTCACGCCGGCGGCCGACGTCAGCCGCGAGGAGGGCAGCGCCCGGTCCGCGCCGCGCAGGCCCCCCGCATCGAGCGCATCGACCGTCCGCAGGTCGTCGACCTGCTGCGACGCAATCACCTGCTGCCGGCGATCTTCTTCATCTTCAGTCGGGCCGGCTGCGACGCCGCCGTGCAGCAACTGCGGCGGTCCGACGTGCGGCTGACCTCGTCCGAGGAGCGCGCCGAGATCCGTCGCGTCGTCGACGAGCTGACGTTCGCGCTCAAGGACGAGGATCTCGCGGTCCTGCGCTTCTGGGAGTGGCGCGAGAACCTCGAGCGCGGCCTCGCCGCCCACCACGCCGGGCTGCTCCCGGCCTTCAAAGAGGTCGTCGAAGAGCTCTTCCGTCGCAAGCTCGTCAAGGTCGTCTTCGCCACCGAGACCCTCGCCCTGGGCATCAACATGCCCGCCCGCACCGTCGTGCTCGAGAAGCTCGAGAAGTTCAACGGCGAAGCGCGCGTGGCCATCACCTCGGGCGAGTACACGCAGCTCACCGGGCGCGCCGGTCGGCGCGGGATCGACGTCGAGGGCCACGCCGTCGTGCAGTGGACTGAGGGACTCGAACCGCAATCGGTCGCGGCGCTGGCCTCGCGCCGCACGTATCCGCTGAACTCGAGCTTCCGGCCCACGTACAACATGGCCGTGAACCTCATCGACCGGTTCGGTCGTGCCCGCGCGCGAGAGATCCTGGAGTCCTCGTTCGCGCAGTTCCAGGCCGACCGCTCCGTCGTGGGGCTCGCTCGCCAGGTGAAAGAGGCTGAGGAGTCGCTGGCGGGGTACGAAACCGCGATGACGTGCGATCGCGGAGATTTCCGCGAATACTCCACGATCCGTCGTGAACTCTCGGATCTCGAGAAGATCAATCGCCGCGATGCGACGGCCCCGCGACGTCTGCGCGACGAGCGGCAGCAACAGATCCAATCACTGCGGCGCCGGATGCAGCGGCATCCCTGCAACTCGTGCCCCGACCGCGAAGCCCACGCCCGGTGGGCCGAGCGCTACTGGAAGCTCAAGCGCTCGACCGACAAGACGCGGCAGCAGATCGACCAGCGCACCGGCACCGTGGCCCGGGTGTTCGACCGCGTCGTGGATGTGCTCGCCGCCCTGGAGTACGTCGAGATCGACGCCGACGGCTCGACGGAGCTGACTCCGGCGGGGCGGACGATGCGCCGCATCTACGGGGAGCGCGATCTGCTCGTGGCCGAGTCTCTGCGCCAGGGGCTCTGGAAAGACCTCGATGCGCCGTCGCTGGCGGCGCTGGCGTGCTGCCTCGTCTACGAGCCGCGCCGCGACGAAGCCGGGCCGGGGGGGAGGGGTCTGCCCC
>NZ_CAKKMM010000194.1:0-7384 GCF_918698205.1 Microbacterium sp. Bi128
AGGCCGAGGATCTGCAGGGCGCCCTGTACGCGATGGACCCGAGCACCGCGACGGATGCTCTCGGTCAGGTCGAAGGGGCCGCAGACAGCGTCACAGGGGCTCTCGAAGAGGGGCCGCTGACGCGGGTCGAGCAGATGAAGCGAGGGTGGCAGGGGTGGCTCTCCGAACTCGTCAACACGCAGGGGCCGATGGGCGAGGCGGCGTCGTGGTTTGCGGCGTTCGGCGGGGATATCGTCGGCGCGGTCGCAGCGCTCGGGCCTCTCGCCCTCGCAATCGTGACGTTCCGTGGTGCGCAGGTCGCTGCCACCGCGGCGACCGTCGCGAACACCGCGGCCACGGCGGCGAATAACGTCGCGTGGTACGCGTCCCCGGTGACGTGGATCATCGCGGCGATCATCGTCGCGATCGGTCTGCTGATCGCTGCCGGCATCTGGCTGTGGCAGAACTGGGATTCGGTCACGAAGTGGATCGGCGAGGCGTGGTCGAACCTCATGCTCGGGTTTTCGATCGCCGGCCAATTGGCCTCGGATTGGTTTCGGGGGTTCCTCGGCGATATCGGCGACGGCGTGAATTGGCTCGGCGGGAAAATCGACGAGATCGTGAAATGGTTCACCTCTATTCCGCAGCGAACGGGTGAAGCATGGACGGGTCTGCTGAAAATTGTCGGCGACGTTGTGCGGAATATACAGAACACGATCATTGACGTTTGGAATATGACGCTCGGTGGAAAGTCGTTTAATATTCCGATTATCGGCCAGGTCAATTTCCCGAAGTTCGCCAATATTCCCGCGCTCGCAACGGGGGGCATCGTCACAGGCCCCACCCTCGCCCTGATCGGCGAGGCCGGAACCGAGGCCGTCGTGCCGCTGTCCGAGAGCGAGCGCTACGGGTTCGGCGGCGGCGGCGATGACGGCGGCGACACCGTCGTCCACAACGTCCTGAAACTCGACGGGCGAACGGTCTACGAGTCGGTGGAACGCCACCGGCGCAAGCGGAGGTAACTCAATGCAGCAAGGCCCATCGGGGTTCGCGTCGGCTCTGGCCGCGCGGACCCCGCTCACCGTGTCGGCCCCCGTCCCCTCGGCGGGGGCCGACCTCGCGGCATCCGACGGGTGGGGCGAGTCGATCGAGATCGTGCGCGCGCTCTCGGGCGAGCTACCCGACTCGGCATCCGACGTCGTCGGCGGGATCTCGGCCACCGTGAAGGTGACCGGCGACGCATACGCCGCGGGTGCGCCGCAGCCACTGCGCCCGCGGGATCTGCGGGCTTGGCTCGGCTCGTCGATCGACGTCGCCGCAGGCTACGACGGTCTGACCGTTCCCGTGTTCTCGGGGCAGGTCGCCGACCTCGACGCATCCGAGGCAGACGGCGAGGTGACACTGTCAGCGCGCGACGCGGCGGACCGGCTGAATGCCCCCGTGCGCCTGCCTGCGTTCGGCTCGACCGTCAGCGCCTACACGCTCGGCGCGGTTCGCCGCTACCCGACGAACACCGAAGCCGTCGTGGTGAACATCTTGCACGCGAACGGCATCCGCGTGACACCGGCCCCGCGCGCCGGCTGCGAACTCAGCGTGCCCTGCGTGGGCGGGTGGATCGCCGATATCGGGTGGGTCATGCCGACCGGCGCGGGAATTGCGGGCCCTTGGCTGAGCGCAGGCCGGCTCGGTTCGGCCCCGTTCGGTAGCGTCAACCTGGCCGGATTCACTCGGGCGCAGTGCGCCTACCTTCTTGGTTACACCACCGTCGAGGCGTTCATTCAGATGCCGACCGGCACTGACCGGCGGACCGCGTTCCGGCTCAACCTATTCGGGGGGAGCGTGTGGGTGGAGGTGGAAGCCGGCCGCGCGTACGTGTACTCATCCAACGACAGTGCGAGCGGCCTCGTGGCGCAGGTGACCGGCATCGGCACGGGGTGGCAACACCTAGCCGTCGAGGTCAAGGGAAACAGCTACGTCCGAGTGTGGCTGAACGGCGCCGTCTACGGCACGTCGACGAGCACGTGGACGGTTAACCCCGGGTCGGGGTTCATCGAGCGCGTGACGTGGGGGGACGTCCGCATTCAAGGGCTCGCGCTGCACTTCACCTCGCAGCCGGGAGTGGGGCCGGCGTCCAACATCAGTGCTTTCGAGCCCGCAGCTGACGTCAGCCGCGGCGCTCTCGACCTGCTCACCGTGCCGGAGATCGACGGCGACAACTCGTGGGACACGCTGAAACAGATCGCGCAGGCTGAACTCGGCATGGTCGGGTTCGACGAACTCGGGCGGTTCTTCTTCCGCACCCGCGCCGACCTCGGCGCGCGGGTCAACCCCGTCACGACGTGGGGCGTGGACCTCGTCGATGACATTCGCGCGAGCGCATCCGTCGACGCGATCCTGACCCGTATCACCGCACGCGTGAAGTCCGCGCCCGGCATCGAACAGACCCTGGGCGGTGGGCCTCTCGAACCCGTGCCGGCTCTCGTCGCTGACCGCATCATCGAGATCCCGACCGGTACGTCGAGCGTTGTCCTGTCCACGTCGACGCCGTTCACCCCCGGCCGTCAGGTGCTGCCAAGCGTGACCACGCCGGCGTCGGCGGAGCAGACGTCGGGGTTCGTATTATGCAGCGATCGAGCGGGCACATCGCCCTACACCGGCACATCGGCTCGCGCGTGGATCACCCCGCTGTCGCAGACCAGCGTCAAGGTCACGTTTTTCAGTTCGATTAGCTCGACCCTCTACGCGGTTGTTCCGACGAACGATCAGTGGAGCGAGCCCCGCGTCGACGGCCTCGTCAGCGGTGGGCCGGGGCTGTGGATATATGGCACCCGGTTTTCCGATGAGGCTCGCACTGAGCAAACCGTCGACCGGGCGAACGCTGCAGCCGTCGCGACGTGGGGCACCCGGCTGAACGCATTCGGCGAGTCGGTGTGGTGGCAGGACGCCGCGACCGTCGACCCGTTCCTCGCGGCCGTACTGAACGACACCGCCGGCCCACGCGCGACGATCGCCGACGTGACGGTGCCGGCTGACCCCCGCCTGCAGCTGGGTGACCCCGTTCGCCTCGAAGACGTCACCGGGCGCGTGCCAGGCATCGTCGCGCGGATCACCTCGATAAAGCTGCGCATCTCGCTCGACGTCGAGGGTGGAATGATCGGCACCTACGGGCTTCGTCAGATCGTGGGCACAGTCCCGGACGTGTCCGGGCATCCCGTCAGCGTCACGCGCACCGTCGGCAGTACGACCGTCATGGACGCCGCGGCAAGCGGGTTCGACTCGCAACAGTGGCAGGTTGATCGCGGCGACGGGTGGGGCGATCTCGCCGGCGAAACCGGGTCGACCTACACGACGCCGGCAGCAACGGTCGGGATGGATGGGTGGCGCTACCGGTGTGTGTTCCGCTCGCTCGCCGGGACGGACTACACCCGGCCCGCGACTCTCACGGTGGCGGCGCCTGTGGTGGCTGCACCGTTGGTCACAGTGCACCCGAGCACGGAGGGCCGTTACGTCGAGGTCAATGGGCCGACAGGTGCCTATTTAGTGCGGCTCGACGCAGCCGCTACGGGGTCGGGTGTGTCGTGCCAATGGCAGCGGCAGGTCGCGCCTTCGGGGCCGTGGTCGAACATCGCCGGCGCGACGTCGACGCAGCTGCAGCACGCCGTCACCGCGGCGAATGGGTACATCGGTGAGCCCGCGACCGCTTACCGGTTCCGTGCGGTGTTCACCAACGCCGGCGGCACCACCATCACCAACCCGTCGGGCGTCTGGGACGTCGCCGACTACGTGGCTTAGGAGGAACGATGACACGAGTCAGATTCAGATACGCCGACCCTGCACCCTCTGGCATCGACCGGCCCGCGCACGGGGCGGTGCGCCTGGCGCTCGCGGTGCCGGAACGCGACAACGGCACGCTGCGATCGCAGGCGTCGTTCACGGTGCCGCTCGTCGACGGCGAGGCGACGGTCGAGCTGTCACAGGGGTATTGGCGAATCGTTCCCTCTGGTGTCCGCGGCGCGGTTGAACGGTGGGTGCGCGTGCCCGACTCGACAGACGTCCTCAGCGAGTCGTCGCTGCAGGAGATCGACCCGGAAACAGTCGAACCGACAATCGAACGTCTGCCGACGTGGACCGACCTCGCGCGCCGTGTCGACGCGATCGCCGCCGGCGGCGGTGGCGGTGGGGGAGGGGTGAAGATCGTCCGCGATCCGCAGTTTGCGGGCGCGCTACTGCTCACCGTGACGGCTCCGCAGTCAGCGCCGGTCGTCACGGCGCAGCCCGGAACCAAGTCGGTATCGGTAGGCCTGCGGGCGACGTTCACGGCCTCGGCGGATGGTGACCCGGCTCCGACGTGTCAGTGGCAGCGGCGCGCGAACTCGGCACAGGCATGGGCCGATATCGCCGGCGCGACAGCCCCGAGCTATACGACGCCCGCCCTGACCGCGACCGACGACGGCAGCGAATACCGAGCCGTATTCACGAACTCGATCGGATCGACTGCGACCGACGTCGCCGTGCTAACCGTCACGGCCGCGCCCGCGATCCCGATCGTGACCAAGCAGCCCGCGTCGACGCAGATCAACAACAGCGAAACGGTGACGCTGTCGGCCGAAGCGACCAATTACGACAGCGTGCAGTGGTACGTGCGCAACTCGGTGGGCGGTCAGTTCGTCTGGGCGAGCGTGCCGGGCGCAACGTCGGCGACGGTCACCATCGGGCCGCCGTTCAACTCGGCCGTGTTCCGCGCCAGATTCGACAATGCTGCCCGCCGACACAATCCCCGACGGGGTCGGCGGCATCCCCGCCGGCCTCGTCACCGCGGCCGGCGATCTCATCGTCGGCGGCTCGGACGGAAAGCCGCAACGCCTCGCAGCCGGCACGAGCGGCCAGGTGCTCACGCGTGACACCACCGCGCCGGCCGGCGTGAAGTGGGCGACGCCGGCGACGCCGGGCGCGGGCGGGGGAGCGATCACCGGTCTACGTCGGTTCGATATCACCATCCCCGGCAAACTCGCGGTCGGCATGAGCGAGGCGGCAATCTGCCCCGGCGAGGCCGGGTGGATACGTCGCATCATCGGGTCGCTGGGTACGAACGCAGGCGAGTCCGGTCTGCTCGTGAACGTCCTCCGATCGCCGGGCACGAGCCCGTTCGTGCAGAGCTACACGACCGTGTTCCCCACGCCCGCGGGCCGGCTCACGTTCAACCGCAGCCCCGCCGGCGATGTGGGGCCGGCGTACCCGACAGACATTCGCGACTATGCGCGTGAGGACGTCAGCCCCGCGGCCGGCTATCCCGCAGCGACCACATTCAAAATCGCCGTGGATGCGATCGCCGACGCGCGCTACACGAGCGTGCCGGGGGCCGACCTGACGGTGAGCATTCTGTGGGAGCCCGTCACGTGACGGTGCGCAGCCGGCTGAACACGAACGCGCGGGCATGGGTGAGCGGCATCAACGGTGTGGAGAACTACACCGCGCGCGGCCGGCCGGATGAAGCCGCCGCGGTCATGTCGGCGATCGCCGGCCTGCCCGCGGCGTTTCGTCCGCAGCGGATGCTATCGGGCGCGATCAGCGGGGGCACGGACGTTTTCATCATGGGCGCGCTCGACCCCGAGACAGCCGTCGCCGACTTCGGGGCGAGCGGTGGCCGTGACAGCTGGCAGGCGAGCGTGAGTTATCAGCCCGACCGGCGGCTCGCGGTGATGACGCTCGTCGGTCAGCGGTCGGGCTCGGTCGTGCACGAGTGGGGGCACGTCGTCGACTTCGCGTGGGCGCGATCGCAGGGCGATGAACGGAACCTGTCGACGACCTACCGCGATTGGTTTCAGGCGAACTCGCGCGAGATCTCGTGGGCGTACAACGACACCTATCAGGAATGGTTCGCCGAGTATTTCCGGTGGCGGCACTTCGTCAACACTCGCGTGTTGCTGGAAGGGGCCGCGAACCGCGTCGAGCAGATGCGCGAGAACGATCGCATCTGGCGGACTCTGTTCCCGTTCCTGAGCCCGCTCGCGTCCATCGAGCAGTTCCCTGCAGCGACGACTGAGGTAACCGCGAGCGAGTGGAAGCGGCCCGAGGTCCCCGACCCGTTCGAGGCAGCGAGTTACGCGACCCTGAACGGTGACGGGTCGGCCACCTTCTCGACGACTCGCCCGCCGGGTTCGCCAACCTTCGGGGTGGCGACAGTCGAGTCCAGCGTCGTCCTGCCAGCGACCCGGCACGTGCGCGTGCAGGTCGACGTAAGCGTGCCGGCCGGCCCTGCGGTGCTGCGTTTCCGTGTCGGTCAGGGTGGCACGCAATCCTCGCGGTCGTTTTTCAGCCGTGTGGTTCCGACTGGGCAGAGCACGATCGAGGCGTCGGTCGAGGCATCCGGGTGGACCGATATGCGCCTGCAGACCTACCTCGATTGGACTGCCCCCGCCGGAAACCTCGGCGTGACCATCGTGCGCCCGCGCATCTTCAGCAGCTGACCGCCGCCCCTCTCCCGCCTATCTGCGGGAGGGGGGCGGCGTTTCGGCGTTCCGGGAGCGCGACGGGTGGGCCGGCCACCCCTCATTCGGACCCGACGCCGGCGACATTGCGCTGAGGTAGGCGCGGTGGATGCGCTCGCACGCGAGGCGCAGCGAGGTGCCCCATCCGAGCAGCTCGTCGCCGGCCCCGTGGTGGTGCACCGCCCGGTAGCGAATGCCGTCGACGGTGCGCCTGATCTCGATCGTGCCGTAGCGCTTTCCGGCCGGCTCGACCATGTGCCAGGTGCCGGGAGAGATCTCGACGGCTGCGAGCATCGGGTGCCATTCGGGCATGCCCGCGAGCGTATTCCGGGGCGCCGACACGGGGGCGGATTGTGCGCGACTATGCCCTGCAACGCAGCACGACGATGAGTTCTGCCATGCACCTGCCATGCAGGGGGTCGATGAACACGAGCGGGAAAGCGAAAACCCCCGGCTAACCGGGGGTTTTCATGGTGGGCGATGCCGGACTCGAACCGACGACCTCTTCCGTGTGAAGGAAGCGCGCTACCAACTGCGCCAATCGCCCGTCGTCCTCAACGGGACTCGACTACCTTACCCGATCCGCGGGGGCCGTTCCGACCACGACGATGGACACGCGCGGGCCGCGTCTGGTTTTGCGCACGCCCCGGAATCGGGTAATGTCTTACGAGTGCTCGGGGCAAGCCCCGGGAACAAAATGCGGATGTAGCGCAGTTGGTAGCGCACAACCTTGCCAAGGTTGGGGTCGCGAGTTCGAGTCTCGTCATCCGCTCGAGTGTGAAGATCTTCGTCAGGTTTCCGACGAACGATCATGACACGTGGGTCGAACCACACACGGTGGCGTGGCCGAGCGGCTAGGCACCGGCCTGCAAAGCCGTTTACACGGGTTCGAATCCCGTCGCCACCTCGACGACAAC
>NZ_CAKKMM010000195.1:0-7352 GCF_918698205.1 Microbacterium sp. Bi128
GTGCTGGACCGCACCGAGGGGACGGTTCCGAGCTGGTTCGTGGGCCTGTTCCTGCAGTTGCTCCTCGCGGGCGGACTGCTGGCGTGGGGCATCGCGCGGACGCGGACGCCCGCGCGACGCCTGCCCCCGGGGACGCGGATCGCGTGACGGCGCGGGTGCCTGACGTCACTAACCGCTCGACGTCACAGGGCGCCCGCGGTCAGCGCAGTCGTTCGGCGAGCGCGATCGCGTCGTGAGGGGCGCGCCCGCGCGCGTCGTTGTCGAAGTAGACGAACACCTCGCGGGGATTCCCGTGTCGGTCGGTCGCGGAACGCCAGCCGCGGATGCGATCGGCCCATTCATCGAGCTCGGCGGCGGTGTAGCCGCTGGCGTAGGGCTCCGTCGAGCCGTGGAGCCGGACGTACACGTGGTCGGCGGTCACCGCGTCGAAGGCGGGCCACCGGCCGGCGGTGTCGGCGACGACCAGAGCGACATGGTGTTCGCGCAGGAGCTCTGTGGCGCGCGGGTCGCCGAACGTCGATGACCGAGGTTCGAGGGCGTGCCGCAGAGGAGCGTCCGCGTCGATCTCGAGCCAGGAGCGGCCGTGGAGTCGGGCATCGTGCCCGCGGGCGAGACCGAGCGCCTCACCCGTCGTGCGGGGGAGGCGGCGGAGGAAGCCGCCGAGGACCTCGGGGTCGAACTCCACTCGCTCGGGGAGCTGCCACAGGATCGGTCCCAGCGTCGGGCCGAGCGCGAGGACACCCGAGGCGAAAAAGTTCGCCACGGCCGCGTCGATGTTCCGGAGCCGCAGCATGTGCGTGACATACCGCGACCCCTTCACTGCGAACACGAAATCCTCCGGCACCTCCGACCGCCAGCGCTGATAGCTCTCGGGGCGCTGGAGCGAGTAGAAGGAGCCGTTGAGCTCAACGCTCGGCATCCGCTCGGCGAGGTACGACAATTCCTTCCGCTGGACGAGTCCGTGCGGGTAGAAGTCGCCTCGCCAGCGCGGATACCGCCACCCGGAGGTGCCGATCATCGTGCTCGTGGTCAGGCGTGTCCCTCGCTGGCGGGGAAGTCCGGGCCGGTGGGGTGGTCGGCGTCGACGGGGTCGCCGGTGTGGTCGTCGAGGTCGACGTTCTGATCCGCCTCGGCGGCGTCTTCGCGAACGTCGTCGGTGACGGCATCCGTGGGAGCGCCGCTGTCGGCGTGTGCGTCGTCGGAGTGGCGGGTGGGGAGATCCGGAGTGCTCATGTTGGCCACGGTGCCCCATATGGGCGGAGTGGGCGAGCGGCTTGACAGGCTGTCAGTCGGTGGCATCCGGGATCGACAGGTCGACGGCGGGCCAGGCCGGGAGCGGATCCTCGTACCGCACCCACGCCTCGGGCCCGGCGGCGAGCTCGTCGTCGGTCAACGCAGCCAGGTCGAGCACGTGCCGCAGCTTCGGTGCCGAGAGGTCGAGGCCGGTGAACGCGATCTCTTGCCCGAGGCCCATGCGCCCGTCGTCGGTGCCGATCGGGTCGATCCACATGGCCGACCCGACGTGCTCCCAGCGGGCCAGGATGCCGGGGCGTGACGCGATCCGGCAGAACCCCGCGGAGCGCACGAGGCGTCCGGCCGCGCCGTCGTCGAGTCTGTCGAGTGCGGTCTGCAAGCGCTCCGGGTGGAAGGGACGCACCTGGTCGTAGCGCAGAGTGCTGACGCGGTTGTCGCGCATGTACGGATCGTGTTCGTGGTTGAGCGCGCGCACCCAGCCGGCGCGCTCGAGGATCTCGGTCTCGTCTTCTCGCGGTGCGGCGGCGAGCAGATCGGCGCGCGGGTCGCGGCTGAGCCGCAGCGTCGCCCGAGGATTGAGGTGGGATGCCAGCGCCATCTGCACCGCGAGGGCCGCCGTCGAGACCTGCTCCCAGTTGACCCACACGATGCGCGTCGCCAGTTCGAGCGCGAGCGCGGCCTGTCGCGCGCGGGCTCCGACGTCGCCGCGGGCGTCTCGGGCAGGGGCAGATGCCACGAGCGGCGCCCCCTCGAGCAGGTCGCCGATCATGTGACGCGCGTCCACGATGCACACGGCCTCGACCTCGACCCCGCCCCTCTCGGTGATCGCGTGGATGAGGTCGACGTCCGTGCCGAGGTCGACCACGGCGTGTTCCTCGGAGGCGCGCGGTCGGGGGTGGGGGAGTGCGTGCGCGGCGCGGACATCGCGGTAGCGGAGGAGGTGCAACGGGCGACCGAGGGTGGCGGCGGTGCGTTCGGCGTAGGCCTGCCTCTCGGGCGCGCACACGCCCATCGTCACGATCGTTCTCTCCACGGCATCCGCCCTTCGTTTGTCGGGAATCGACGGACAGCCTATCTTGTTATTGAGAACGATTATCAACAGGAGGATGCCATGAAGGTCCGCAACTCGATCAAGTCGCTGAAGAACCAGCCCGGTGCGCAGGTGGTCCGCCGCCGCGGGCGGGTGTTCGTGATCAACAAGCTGAACCCGCGGTGGAAGGGGCGGCAGGGGTAACGGTCGCGGGATTCGCGCGTTGACGAGAGCGCTAGCCGACGAATCGGTTGCTCTTGCCGAGGTTGCAGGACTGGCAGAGCGTTTGGAGATTGCCCGGCACCGTCAGCCCGCCGTGACTGATCGGCACGATGTGATCGATATGGAGGACCGCGCCGGTGTTCGCCGATGCGCCGCACATGCGGCATCGGGAGCCGTCGCGACGAAGGATGTCGGTGCGCAGT
Organism: Microbacterium sp. Bi128; assembly: GCF_918698205.1. Classification (NCBI taxonomy): domain Bacteria; kingdom Bacillati; phylum Actinomycetota; class Actinomycetes; order Micrococcales; family Microbacteriaceae; genus Microbacterium; species Microbacterium sp. Bi128. The sequence continues at coordinate 2,710 of NZ_CAKKMM010000195.1, forward strand.
TTCGGGGTGAGCAGGCTCCGTTCGCGGCGGCGGAGGTACTCCGATGTCGACTTGGCGGCACGCTGGCGGCGCGCCTCGTCCAGGCCGACGCGCAGTTCGGCGAAGCTCCAGTCCAGGTGTTTGCGATAGGAGTTGCGCCCCTGTGGGCTGGTGTAGGTGACCACGGCGGTCACGGTTGCGAGAGGCGTAGGGGCGGTCAGCATCCGTTTGTGGAAAAGTTCCCGCTCGATCTTGGCGTACTTGTCGGGATTCATGCGTCGGTCGCCAGAGCGGCCGATCGACCGGTTTCCGACATCGGTCAGTTCACGCGTGTAGGCGGAGTAGTGCCGCATTCGATCGAGTCGCTGGTCGATGTCGACCACGAGGCGGGTCTCGTCGTCGAGGACCGCATCCATCAGAAACGTGCGGAGAGGAAAACGGTCGAATGCCGATTTCGACGTCGTCGCCGCGCGATAGCGGCGCGTGAGGACCGGGAGCGGCATGACGGACGCGGCGTACCGCCCATTCAATTCATGCAGCTCGGAGAGGGCGGCACTGGTCGCGGCGACGATCCGTCGGGTTCGATGCGCGATAACGAGCGGGATGCCGATACTCGCGATCAGAACGAGACCGGCACCGATCGACAGGGCGAGAGTGAGGCTCCCTTGGGGAATTTCGTCCATGTTTGAACCCGCAAAGGCTGCAAGAAAAGCGGAGGAAATCAACCCGCGGGCCATCAGTGATTCCTGGGGCTAGTCGTGAGCGGGATCCGCTTCTTCGTTGCGGCGCGACGGTCAACTCTCACAGTTCCACCCGTCATGGTCGCCATCCCGATACCAGTCGTACTCGGGGTCGACGCCGCTTTGATACGGCCCGTAACCATTGGCGATGGCTTCCTTGCACGTGCCGAAATGCGGGTCCGTTGCCGGGGCCGGGTCGGCGGGCGCGGGCTCGGGTTGAGCGGGCTGAGGTGCGGGCTCGGCCGGAGCCGGCTGCGGGGGTGCGGGTGCGGGTTCCGCCGGTGCCGGTGCCGGTTCTGCGGGCATCGGCACGGAGTCGTCGAGGCGGACGTACGAGGCTTGCAGCGGATGCGTGCCGTACCCGTCGCGCCCGTCGTAGCGGGCGATCGCCCATCCCGTGTTGATCATGTGGGTCCCGGCATCCTGCGCATTGACCTGGACGTAGCGCAGAAGTCGCCCGTACTGATCGTGGTCGTCGCGTCCGGGGACACTGATCAGGGCGGCGCCGCCCGGAGCCAGGAATGTGGTCAGCTCGGCGGTTGCCTGGTCGTAGCCCCAGGTGCCCGTCTCAGGTGCATCGATACCGATGAGCCGCACCTTGCCGACGGTGGTGTCGATCGTGTCGCCGTCGATCACCGACACGATCTGGACGGGAGTCGCTGTCACGATGGGCGTAGCCGACGGTGTCGGCCGCGGTGTCCGGGAAGGCGTCGCTGTCGCTGCGCTGTCGGGCGTGGCTGTGCTCATCGATGTAGCGGCGACGGCGACCGGGCGACTATTCGCGCCTCCGGCCACGAGAGCGTTGGTCATTCCGGCCGTTGCGACAAATCCGACGGCGGCCACCGCCGTTACCCACGCGGCGGTCTTGCGGCTCTTGAAGCGCAGCCACGTCCGGCTGTTCTTTGCGAGCGCAACGATCCCCGTAATGAGGACCGCCAGGAATAGGACGGCGAAGATCGGCGACAGGATGAGCGCGACGATCATCAGCGGGATGCCGATGATCAGCCACATCCAAATCGGAATCCGGCGTTTGGTCTGACGATTTCCGTGCGTGAGCGACGGGCGTTTCGCGCGTGCGCGCGCGTTCGAACCAGTCATGAATGCGCCCCCCCGACGCAGGGGAAACACTCCCCGTGTGAAACGAACAATAGCGCTCGCGAAACCGTCTTTCATCCGGGGGTGGTGGCGCCCGACGAGCACTGAGCTGTCCCGGATCCGCCTCTCCGTTCCGGAGGGCGGGTCCTTCGCGTCGAGTCAGGCGGTGTCGAACCGCGCGATCAGGCGTGTGAGGGTCGGGAGGCCGCGCGAGGTTGCGGGCTGGCCCGTGAGGCGCTCGACCACGGGAGTCGCGTTCGACTCGCGATCCCGTTCGTTCACGGTCACGACCCAGCCGGTGCCGCTGTCGAGGACCCGGCACCGGCGCCGGGCGGCTTCGAGCTCGGTCTGCGCGTCGAGCACGATGGCGTCTCCACCGTGGAGGGTGAGCTCGCGCCGACCAGCGTCGGGGGCGTCGCGGTGCGCGGCCACGATGTCTCGAAGCTCGTCGAGCGCGAGCGTGAAGACCTCCCGTTCCACGCCGGTGCGGGCGGCGAGGGCGTCCATCGCGTCGTGAGCGAGCGCCGGGTCGCCGCCGAAGACGACGGTGCCGTTGCTCTGGAAGGGCGCCGGGTCGTGGCATCCGGCATCCACCAAGGCGGCGATGAGGTCGGCGGTGGACACGTGCCCTCGCTGACCCTGGTTGAGGTTCCGGACGAAAGCGACGTGGCGCATGGGGGGGAGGGTAGCGCGGTCTGCTCCTCCGCTGCGGATCGGCGGGCCAGAGGACGGCAAGCGATCCCGGGTGGAGTCCCGTCAGGAATCTCGTCCCGCGTCGGGCGCGATCGAGGCTCGCCATCGCTCGAGATAGGGAGGGAGGTGATTTGTGAGCGTCGCCCAGAACACATCGTCGTTCATCGACCGATACCCGCCGTGCGACGCGATGTTGCGGATCGTGCGAAGAGCGGCGACGACGTCGTCGGGGGTGTCCCCGAGGAACACGTGGAATTCACCGGACTCGAACAAGGCCGCGGCGCGGATGATCGCCATCGAACCGGAGGCATAGGCCGGCGAGTTTCTGGCGAATCCGGTGCGGCCACCGGCGACCGCATGGTCGAGGAAGCTCGCGATCGCATCGAGGCTGTCGCGGAGCTTGGCTCGCGTCACGTCGGCGGGCGCCCCGCCAGCGGCAGCCCGCGGGGCTCGGGTGAATCGGTGCTCGGCTTCCTCTCGTGAGGCCTCCATCACAGGTGCACCAGCGGGACGTCGTCGAGGAAGGAGGGCCGGTTCGCGTCGTCGACGATGACGTCGACGGGGAACCCGGTCAATGTCTCGACGGCATTCTGGAAGAGAGCGAGATCAAAATAGCTCCGCCCGTCGTCGAGTCGTGCGAGCAGATCGATGTCGGAGGAGAAGTGGTCCGCGCCCGTGGCAATCGAGCCGAAGACGCGAAGGTCATGGAGTCCGTGCCGGATGCCGGCGTCGACAATGGCCTGTGCATGTTCTTCGACGGCGATGCTCGGCCGGTAGTCGGCCTCGCCGAGGAGCCGCTCGAGGACGTCGCCGCTGACGGCGCGGCGTCCGGACTCGATGGCCGCCACGTTGGGTTGACTCATCCCGGCAGCTCGTGCCAGTTCTGCTTGCGACATCTGACTGTCGGCGCGAGCGGCCCTGACGAGAGCCGCGGCGCGACGAGGATCGAAACGATCAGGCATCGATATACCTCCGTGATATATCGTATCGGGCTCGTCGTGAGTCGGGAAGGCGTGACGCCGTTGATATCGACGCGACGGCGGGAGTCGAACCCGCCACGCCTTCGGTTATGAGCCGAGGCCCGGGACCGCCCGGATCGCCGCGATGTGTCCCCACGCTAACCGCGGGTCGCTCACCGCGCTCCCACGTTGCGGGAAGTAACTCTCCATTTCTCCCCGTGTCATCCGTGGGCCGTGGAACCGGAGGAGTTTTCCCGGGGCCCTTGCGGTGCGCGGCGCCGCGGGCGTTGAATCAGCGCAGCAGTGCAGTCGCGATCTGAGGGGGCATCATGACCAGCAACGCATCCGAATACGATCCGGACGGTGGCTACGACCCGGACGGCGGGTACGACCCGGACGGCGGGTACGACCCCGACGGCGGGTACGACCCGGATGGGGGATATGACCCGGACGGGGGCTACGACCCCGACGGCGGGTACGACCCCGACGGGGGCTACGACCCCGACGGCGGATACGTTATCTGACCGGGGGCACCTTCTCGTTCAGGCGAGCGCTCGCCTGAGGATCTCCCGATCGTCGTGAGGCACCTTCACGGTGCCGACGATCTGGGTGGTCTCGTCGCCTTTCCCGGCGACGAGCACGAGGTCGCCCGGTCGGGCCATCTGGAGCGCCGCGTGGATGGCATCCGCGCGTGACGGGATCTCGAGGGCATCCGGGGCTCCCGCGCGGACTTCGGCGCGGATGCGATCGGGAGGCTCTCGTCGGGGGTTGTCGTCGGTCAGGATGGCGACGTCGGCGAGTTCGGCGGCGATCGCGCCCATCTGAGAGCGCTTGCCGCGGTCCCGCTCTCCGCCGGCGCCGAACACGAGGATGAGCCGACCCGCGGTGCGGGCGCGGACCGAGCGGAGCGCGACGCGGAGCGCGCCCGGGTTGTGGGCGGTGTCGACCATCGCCGTCACTCCGTCCTTCTCGGCGATGAGTTGAAGGCGCCCCGGCGGCGGCTCGACGTGCGCGAGGGCGTCCGCGACGGCCGCGGGTTCGCCGCCCGCTCCGATCACGGCCGCCGCCGCGAGGAGCAGATTCGTCACCGCCACGGAATGCACCGTGGGCAGCGAGATCCGGTGGGGCGTTCCTTCGACGCGCAGGGTCCCAACGAGACGGCCCTCCTCCTCCCGCA
>NZ_CAKKMM010000196.1:0-7310 GCF_918698205.1 Microbacterium sp. Bi128
GGGGATCGACCCGGATGCCGATGGTGGCGCGCATGATCGAGGAGATCTCCGGGCGGCCGGCGCTGCGGGTGGGGAATCCCGACGAATTGGTCGCGCTCGGGGCAGGTATCCAAGCGGCGATGGAAGCTCCGGCTGCGGGGACGTCCCGTCCGCGCGTGATCGTTCAGGATGTGACCTCGCAAGGTCTCGGCGTGGCCGTGTTGGCACACGATGGCTCCGGTCGTCTCGTGAATTCGATCGTCGTTCCTCGGAACACGAAAATCCCGGCCAAGGGGTCGGACGTGTTCGCGACATCCGCCGACGGTCAGACGGAGCTGCTCGTTCAGGTCACCCAGGGCGACGACGAAGATCTCGCCTTCGTCCGAGAGATTGGCGATCAGCTGCTGACGATCCCGCCCTATCCGAAGGGTGCGCCCATTCGAGTGGAGTTCGCCTACGACATCGACCAGATGGTGGCGATCGCTCTCTACGACCTCACTGCCGACTCTCTTCTCGGCTCTTTCGAGGTCGACAACACCGCCAACCTCAGCGACGAAGACATCCGCACGGCAATGGATAACAACAACGACACGGAAGTGGCCTGACGAATGAAGACAGCAACGTTCGTAGACTTCTACGAGATCCTCTCCCTGCCGGAAACGGCTGACGCGGATCGCATCAGGGAAGCGATCCGCGGGCAGCGGCGGATATGGAACAAGCGTGCCGGCCAGTCCGACGTTGTCCAGAAGAGCGTGGCAGAGCAGCGCATTCGTGATCTCGCCGACGCCGAACGCGTCCTCCTCGACGCCTCGGCGCGCAGGACCTACGACAGCACTCGCGTCCAGGACAAGGCCCGTGCTGGCGCCGAATCCGCAGCTGCGACGAGATCCACGTCCGAGGGGGCACGAGACTGGCTCGCAGAGGCGCGCACGTTCTACGCGACCGGCAACGCGCACGCCGCGAACTATGCCGCACGCGAAGCGATCGCCGTGAACGGCGCCAGTCATGAAGCCTGGAACATTCGTGCCAACTCGTCGTTCATCTTGGCGAACTACGCCGATGCCGGGTTCGAATTCCGTGAGGCTATTCGCCTCATGCCCCACAACGCCGCGTATCACTTCGACTACGGCGAGGCTCATGCCGCTGCCGGCAATTGGGCCGACGCGCTGGCAGAGTACGAGATCGCGTTGCAGCAGGTCCCCGGCGACCCGGTGTACAAGACGGCGATCGCAAACGTCTACCTCAACACCGGGAAGTCTGAGCAGGCGTTGCCGCTGATGGAGGAAGTCGTCAAGGCGCAACCCGGGGCCGAAGTGTTTCAGTACTACCTGGCGTGGGCGCTGCACGACGTCAATCTCGCCAAGTGGTCTCGACTTCGCGGTGGAGGTTTCCTCATCACTTCGCCCGAGCAGATCAGGATCACTCGTGAGATGTCGGGTCGCGCGCTCCGGCTGACATTCAGTGATGATGCTCTGCGTGCTTCTCTCCAGGACAACCTGCGGCGGGCGGATCTGGCGGAGGCCTCGAAGTGGACCGGCTCCGGGAATATTCTGTGGTACCTCGGAGCCGCACTGGCGGGTCTGATCATGCTGTTCGCTGGATTCGGCGCCGGAAGCGCCGTGGTCGGGCTCCTCGGTCTGCTGATCGGGGGGCTCGCGGTGTGGCTGTTCATTGCGCGCCACCACAAGCCGGGCTGGAAGTTCAATGCCGCCAACCCGGCCGTCCATGTCCGTGGCGTTTGAGGCTGCGGCGACTCGTGTCTGATCCCGCCACGCTGGAGCACGTCGCCGCGGAGCTCTCGGCGCTGCGCGACCTCTTCCAACGGCGGCTCCTCGACGACAAGGCCAAGGTGCGCCTCTACGAGGAGCTGTACTCGCAAGTCGAACTCGCTCGGCACGGACTTGCGCGCAGCCAACTCCGAGCCCTCTTCGGCGAGCTCCTCCTTCTGACAGATCGGCTCCACGAAGTCGTGGGCAATCCCGTGGTCGAGAGCGTCGTCGAGGAACTCGAAGAGGTTCTCCGTCGCCGTGATGTCCGCCGGGTGCCGCCGATCGACGTGTTCGACCCGAGATACCACGAGGCCGTGCGCATGGACACCACGACGGATTCGGTCAAGGGCCAGATCCTCGCCGTGCTGCGCGACGGGTACCTCATCGGTGACGAGGTACTGAGGCCAGCACTGGTTGTGGTGGCCTCGGGGACGAACGCGGTGGAGGCCCCGAATGGCCTCTCTCTGGGGGAGCCGGATCGCATCGGCTCCTCGGGGATGCCGCCGGAGTGATCCGGTACGGCCGGGGTGCGTTCTGCCGCATGTTCCGATGTGCCACGCGCCCGGATGCGGGCGCTCAATATGTGAGAGGTGAGTGTGTTGGTCGAGCGCGAATACGAGGCGTCTTGTGCCTGCGGTTTCGAGGGCAGTGGCAATGGAAACAAGCCGGCGACCTGTCCGGCATGCGGACGCGATTGGTGAGTCAGCAGCTCGGGATACGCGCACCTTCCCGGATCCCGTGTTGCCTGGTACCGGGCGGGCTCTGGCGGAGTCGGTCAATGGCGTGAGGACACCGCGAACCGACCGGCAATCATCACTGAACTGGGGAAGGGGGTGAGGAGTATGGCATGTGCGTGTGTGAACGACGGCAAGCCTCAGTGCGCGTGGTGCGCGGAGGCGACGCGGCTGGGACGACCCCCGGCGCAGCACAGCTGTCAGTGGTACGGCGGCTGCTCATGACTCGACGCAGGTGTCGGCGCATCTAGCGCCGGCACCTGTGTCACCACCACCGATCAGGACCGATCGATAGCGCATGCCGTTGGGACTGATCTGTTCGGGGGCGTGCCGCACTCGTGTGCTTCAAGAACCGTCGCGCATATCCTCCAGGGGGTGGCGGCGGAAGCGCACGCGGCTGAATGGGACGTTACGTCCCCCGCCCAGGGGTCTCTGCGCGTCGAATCCGATACGAATCTCCTGGTCTGGCGAACCGAGGCTGCAGGAGACAACAGACCCGCTGCGCGGCGCGCCCCACTCACTTCCGTGCGTCTGCCGCCGGAACCAGGTTCTCGCTCGCCCAGTCGCCGAGCTGCTCGAGGAGGGGCAGCAGCCGGCGCCCGGCATCCGTGAGCTCGTACGACACCGATACGGGCGGGCCGGCGTCCACGGTGCGGACCGCGAGCCCGGCCCCGGCCAGTTCGGCCAGGCGGTCCGAGAGCACGGCGTCGCTGATGCCGGTCACCGCCCGCCGCAGGCCGACGAAGGTCGTGGCGCCGGCGCCGAGCGACGACAGGATCATGCCGTTCCAGCGCTTGCCGAGCACCGAGAAGGCGAGCGTCACCGCGGCGTCGCAGGCGCCATGCTCGGCATCCGAATTCGTCTCGGGCATCACCCCATGGTACGCGTGCTACAGTCGCGCTAGTCGCTCTTATTTACAGAGCGGCTCACATTTCCTGATTGGAGCCGCATGTCCCTGTTCCGCCTGGATGCCAGCATCCTCCCCGCCTCGAGCGCCAGCCGGTCGCTCGCCGACCTCGTCGAGCAGGAGTGGGTCGCCGCCCACCCCGACTCCACCGTCACTCGGCGCGACCTCGCGGTCGAGCCGGTGCCCGCCACCGCGTGGGCGGATGCCGTCACGGCGAACTTCGTGGGGGAGGGTGAGCGCACCGACCGTCAGCGCGAGGCCCAGGCGCTCGCGACGACGTTCGCCGACGAACTCACCGCGGCCGACGCGCTGCTGTTCGCGGTTCCGCTGTACAACTACGGCGTCTCTCAGCACTTCAAGACGTGGTTCGATCTGGCGTACACCGACCCTCGCATCGACCCGCAGGGCACGGCGCTGCGCGGAAAGCCCGCGACGCTGGTCACGGTGCTCGGTGGCAACTACGCACCCGGGACGCCGAAGGAGGGCTGGGACCACTCCACCGGGTGGCTCCGCCGAGTACTCGAAGACGTCTGGGGGCTCGACCTGCGTGTCGTCGAGCGTCCGTTCACGCTCGTCGGTGTGAACCCGGCGCTGGATGCGTTCTCGGATGCCGCTGCGGCGCTCAAGCTCAAGGCCGAAGGCGAGGCCGTGATCTACGGCCGCGAGGTCGCGGCCATGCGGGGGAGCTCGACGGTCTGAAACCGATCGTGGACCCGGCGCGCGTGAGGACACCACCGCGCCGGGTCCCGAGCGAACACGTCGCTCCGCCCGGGCGGGTCTCACGCCCGGCCGCGTAGACCGTCGCCCATCTCCGCCAGCTGCGCGACGATCTCGCCGGGAGTGCGCTCGCCCACCTGCTTCTGCAGCAGCGGCGTGTGGTCGAGCACGAAGTCCCGGAGGGGGCGGAGCGGTGCCGGGGCGTGGTGGAACACCTGTCCGAGAACGTACGCCTGCTGCACCTGGGCGGTGGTGTGCGCGACACGGCGGTCGTCGTAGCGAGAAAGCGCCGCGTGCACGCCGGCGGTGTCGGTGAGGTCGAGGCCGGCGAGTTCTTGACCGATCGTGTAGCCGTCGCCGATCGACATCCCGGCGCCGTATGCCGCGTAGGGCGACGTCGCGTGGGCGGCATCACCCGCGAGAGTGATGCGGCCGCGCGACCAGCGGGGGATCGGCTTGCGATCGCGGATCATCCACCGCTGGCACGCGTCGTCGGCGGTCGCCTCGACGAGGCCGGCGAGTGGGCCGGGGAAGCGCCGCGCGAGTCCGAGCGCGTGTGCACGGAGGTCGGTCGGCGCGGGAGCCTCCGGGTCCCACGCCTGCAGCACCCACCACTGGAACCCGTCGCGTCCGCCGTCTCGGATCGACGAATACGTCCCCTGGACCGTGCGGTCGTGGCGGAGCACGACCTCGTTGCGCTCGGCGCCGGGCACGTCGGCGAACGTGTAGCCGCCGACGATCTGCAGCCGGTGCTCGCGCTTGTCGCTCGCACCCCACAGGTGCGTGCGCACCATGGAGTCGATGCCGTCGGCACCCACGACCACGCCGGCATCGATCACCTCACCGTCACCGAGAGTCACGCGCACGTCGTCCCCGCGGTCTTCGAGCGAGACGACCGTCGTGCCGAACCGGATCACGTCGGCGGGCATGGCCGCGAGCATGCGGCGGTAGAGCTCGGGCCGCAGCAGGCCGATGAAGCCGCCGCCGTAGTCGCGCACGACATCGTCGGGGATCCGGACGTCCGCCCGGACGTTGCCGCGGACACCCCGGAACGTGGTGTGGCAGGGGGCCCCGAGGTCGGTGATGTCGACTCCCATCTCACGCAGCGCCTTGATGGGCGGCGGCCACAGGTTCAAGATGTTGCCCGCGGGGCGCGCCTCGCGATACCGCTCCAGCACGATGGGCGTGTGCCCGACCTTGTGCAGGGCGAGGGCCGTGGCCATTCCGGCCGGCCCCGATCCGATGACGACGACCGGCGAACGGCCTTCGGAGGTGGATGACATTGCGGTGTTCTCCTGTCTTCGTTGACGGCGAGAGAGAAAGGGGGATCAGGCGGGCACGGCGGACGGGACGTCGACCCATTCGCCCGAGGCGGCGGAATCGAGCACGAGGTCGGTCAGGAGCGCGGCGCGAGCTCCGTCCGCGAAGGTCGGCACCTCGGGGCGCAGGGAGCCGGAGATCACTCCGTCGTACGTGTCGCGGACGAATGCGGTGAAGGCATCCTGATAGCCCATGGGGTGCCCGGCCGGCACGATCGAGAGGCGGGCCGCATCCGCGCTCAGCGCAGCCGGGTCGCGCGAGACGACGGCCGTGTGCGCGCGTCGGCCGAGCAGGAGCTGGTCGGGGTGCTCCTGATCGAAGCCGATGCTCGCGTCGCTGCCGTACAGTTCCAGGCGCAGGGCGTTCTTCCGCCCCGCCGCCACCTGCGACACGGTCAGCGACCCGTGGCATCCGGATGCCAGGCGCACGAGGACGTGCACCATGTCCTCGGTCGCCACGGGGCGCCCACCTCGGGCGGCGTGGGCCACCGAGGTGATCGCGGTCAGCGCCACGATGCGGTCGCCCGTGACGAACTCGAGCAGATCGACCACGTGTGATCCGATGTCGGCGAAGGCCCGCGAGCGTCCACCCGCACTCGCGTCGACGCGCCAGTTGACGTCGTCGGCTCCCAGGAGCCAGTCCTGGAGGTAGCGACCGTCGACGTGCAGCACGCGTCCGATCGATCCGGATGCCGTGAGCGCACGCGCTTCGCGGACCATCGGGTGGAAGCGGTACACGAAGGGCACGGTGGCCACGCGGCCCGCAGATGCGGCGCGGGCAGCCAGGCCGGCGGCGGCGGGGCCGGAGAGCGCGAGGGGCTTCTCACACACGACGTGCTTCCCGGCATCCAGAGCACGGATGGCGAGCCTCTCGTGCGAGTCGTTCGGCGTGCAGATGTGGACGACGTCGATTTCGGGATCGGCGATGAGCGCATCGGCGTCGTCGGCCGACCCGCGGGCGCCCAGCGCTGTCGCGGCGGCGCGTCCGCGTTCGGGGGAGGAGGACGCCACGGCCGCGAGATCGGCCCCGGCGGCTCGTGCCGCACGGCTGTGCACCGCGGCCATGAAACCGCCCCCGATGATCCCGACGCGCACCGCTCTGTCCTCAGCCACGGATCCGAGCTTCGGCGCGGCGCAGGAGCGCGTGCTGGCGCCTCACCTGCTCGATCGATCGGTAGGGGCTGCGCTCGCCCTCGTACTCGCTGGAGAGGTAGCCGCTCCAGTCGTTCTCGATGAGGGTTCGGAGGATCTCCTCCCACGGGATCTGCTGGTCTACGAGCGCATCGTCGATGTCGAAGAACTTCGTCTGGATGAAGTGCGTGTAGGGCAGCACCTCCACGAGGTCGCTCATCGGCAGGGCGAGGGGTTTGCGCCATCCCTCTTCTTGCGCCTCGTCGCTCAGTCCGTCCTGGTGGGCGGTCGAGACGGCGCGTTGGAAGATCCCCGTGTCGATCAGCAGGCGGAAGTGCGCGCTCCCGGTGCGCTGGATGAACTGCACGTACTCGTCCACGACGGGGTGGCGGATCGGGGTCGGCGCGTGGATCTCGGGGCAGATGACGATGTCGAGCTCTGCGGCGAGGTCGAGATTACGCTCGATGACCCCGGTCCAGATCGGGTGCGGGGTCAGATCCATCGCCACGACGCCGATCTTGGGGCGCACCGAGGTGAACCCGAGTGTGGATGCCAGGCGCAGATCGCGCGCGAGCATGTCGGTCCCCTCGTCGACGGTGAGGTCGCGGTGGCGCCACATCCGGGAGTCGATCCACGAGCCATAGTTCGTCGGCTCGAGGCCGTACTGCGCGCACAGAGCGTGCCAGCGGTCTATCCAGGCGGTCTCGGGGGTCGGGTAGTGCGAGATGTTCCCCTCGCCGAGGATCTCGATGCC
>NZ_CAKKMM010000197.1:0-7254 GCF_918698205.1 Microbacterium sp. Bi128
GGGCTGCACCGTACCCCCCGGTCGCTTTGTGCTCACAGTGCGCGCGAGAGAATGTCCCTGCCATGCCCGACGTCACCCCCTCGGTCCCCGCCCGAGTGGTCCGCCGCGCGCTCGTCGTGCTCCCGAGCCTCATCGTGCTGACCGCCGTGGGGCTCACGACCCTCATCGCCGCCTCGGTGCAGGAACGCCACATCCGCGACGACACCGCCGAGCGGGTCTACGACGTCGCGTCGAGCCTCGCCGAGCTCGACGATGTGCGCCGCACCGTGGCATCCGTCGCCTCCGCCGGAACGAGCACGCAGCTGGCGGACGCGCGCGACCTCGCGGCAGCGACGACGACGCTGCAGCCGCTCGCCGATCTGGTGCAGCGCACCGCCGGGGTCTTCTACGTGGTGATCACCGACGACGAGGGCGTGCGTATCACCCACCCCGAGAGCGGGCAGCGCGGTCTCCAGGTCGAGACGACGAACGCCAGCGTGCTGGCCGGAGCGCCGTTCCTCGGCACCGAGACCGGGCCCTCGGGCAGCTCGCTGCGGGCGAAGGTTCCCGTCCGCGACGGGGGCGCCGTGGTCGGCATGGCCGCCGTCGGCGTGCTGGAGTCGAGCATCCTGGCGGACCGCGACGAGGCACTCGGCGACCTGCTGCCGTGGGCGCTCGGGGCTCTCGTCGTCGGGACGCTCGCGTCGTCGCTGCTGGCCGCGGCGATCGAGCGGCGCTTCCGGCGACTGGACGCGCTGGCCGCCGAGCAGGAGCAGACCGCGCGCACCATGGTGGCGCTGCGCGAGCAGGCGCACGAATTCGGCACCCGCCTGCACGTGCTGCACGGCCTCGTCTCGCACGGCGACACCGACGACGCCCTGACCTACATCGCCGACGCGATGCCCGGCCTCGCGCCCCGCGAGCCGTCGGACACCCGCCTGGATGCCTCGGTCGTGAACGCCAGCATCGAAGCGCTGCGCAGCGAGGTGTCGGCGCTGGGCGCCCAGCTCGAGGTGCGGATCGACCGCGACACCCCGATCGACGAGACCGTCGTGCTCGTGCTCACCAACCTGTGCCGGAACGCCGCCGAAGCGGGCGCCGCGCGCGTACGGTGCACCCTCGACCTCGTCGGCGAGGTGCTGCACGGGGCCGTGGACGACGACGGGCCGGGTCTGGACCCGCGCGACGTCGAGCGCGCGTTCACCCGGGGCTACACGTCGAAGCCCGATCCCCTCGGCACGGGTCGCGGGATCGGTCTCGCCGTCGTGCGCCGCGCGGTCGCCGAACGCGACGGCGAGATCCTCGTCACGCGGTCGGCGTGGGGCGGGACGCGTTTCGAGTTCGAGATGGCGGCGCCGCGATGACCGACCGGGTCCGCGTTCTCGTCGTCGACGACGACGCCACCGCTCGCGCCCTGCACGGGCGGTACGTCGCGGGCGCTCCGGGGTTTGCCGTCGTGGGGTCGGCGGGCAGCGGCGAGGCGGCCGTGGCGCAGGCCTTGGGCGGTGTCGACCTGGTGCTGCTGGACATGCGCCTGCCCGACATCAGCGGCGTCGAGGTGCTGCATCGCCTCCGCACCCTCGGCGCCGAGGGACTCGACGTGCTCGTGATCAGCTCGTCGCAGGATCAGGTGACCGTGCGGCAAGCCCTCGCGGCCCACGTCATCGGCTACCTCGTCAAGCCGTTCACCGAGGAGACGCTGCGCCAGCGCCTCGAGACCTACCGTGCGGAACGGCGTGCGCGAGCCGAGGCCGACCGGGATCGCTCCCTCAGCCAGGGCGACATCGACCGCCTCCTCACCACCGGCACGGTCCGTGTGCCCGACCGCCCCGCCGCGTCCGCCCTGCCGAAGGGCCTGGCCCCGGTGACACTCGAGCGGGTCCGGGCGGCGCTCGACCCGGTCGCGCTCGTATCGGCATCCGATGTCGCGACGGCGTGCGGGCTGTCACGCGCCACCGCGCAGCGCTACCTCGAGCACCTCGTCGCCACCGGTGTCATCGACCTCGCGCACCGCTACGGCGCGCGGGGCCGCCCGCGCATCCTGTACCGGCTCGCGCCGCCGCCGCCTGCCTGAGCGGCGTCGGCGCTCTGAGCGGCGTGCGGCGCAGCGTGCGGCGCGGCGCGCGGGCGGGGCCCGGCCGCCGCCCGCCCGGCGCCCGGTTCGCGAGACTGCAGCTGGCTGACATCTCCATTGCAGCGTGCAGTGGAGATGTCAGCCGGATGCAGTCTCGCGAACCGGGATCGCGTCAGAGCGCCACGAGGTAGCCGCCGACGAGTATGCCTGATCGAGGTGGTGAATCTGATCGTAGGTGTGGTGTGCGTCGCGACCTCTCGTATCGCACGAGAGGTGAACTCATGGGCCGGCTCGAGCCCATCGGCTACTCCGACACCCCGCTGTCCCTAGAGTCCTGCAAATGAGCGCCGATGTGGGCGCCCGACAGCCTGGAGGACTTTTGACGTACCGGATACTCCCTCACCGACGCGGGGTCACCAACGCCTTCGTCGCGTTGACCGCGGCCGTGATCCTGTCAGCAACATCGACTCCCGCGACGGCTGCCGAGACTCCGCGGTCGGCCGCCGCGAGAGTCGCGCCCGCCAGCACGTCGAATACCGACCTCATGCCGGTCGATCTCAACGCTGGCGACGTGGTGGCACTCATCGAAAGCCCCTACGCCAACTCCTACTGGGGAACCACCGAGGACCGGCGAGAGCCGGGCGTTCGGCACCCTGTCGCTCAACAGCGGGACACCAACAACCTCGATCAGCAGTGGATCCTGAGCAAGGCGGGCGATGACGGCAGCTTCGTCATCAAGAACGCGAACGGACAATGCCTCCAGGACCAGACGCTGGTTCGCTGCACCCTCGATGCCGGGCAGCGATTCTATGTCTCTCCCGCATCCGGCTCGAGTCGACCGGGCGAGTACAACCTCCGACGCGTCTCTGACGACCAGTGCTGGTATCAGTACCCGGTCACCCCGTCCGTTCCGTTCCCCACGAGCCACTACTGCGTCAACGTCGACCCGAACCTCGTGCCGAGAATGCACCGGGAGCGCACATTTCGGTTCGTGGACCCGCATACGGGAAGGGCGCTCGACCTCAGCGGCCCGGCCATCCTGCATGCACTCACTCAATGCTCCGCCGGATCCAAGATCATCCGGCAGTGCGACTACGACGCGAAGACATCGAGCCGTCCAGGGATATTTGCACCGACCATCGCGAGCAAGACCTTCTACAACGGCGATTCGGCGACCGTGACCCGCAATCTGAACTGGACCAAGACCCTCGCCATCTCGTTGTCCGTCGAGACGACGTTCGGTGTCCAATACGAGCAGGAGATGGGTACGGAACCCCTCAAGCAGAAGATCGTTGTGAGCTGGAGCACCAAATTCGGCGCCCAGACGACTTCGACCGAGTCACTCTCCGATTGGATCAGCATGCCGGTGGCACCGGGTGCGTACGCGTGGGTCGTCTTCGGTTCGCCGTCGGTCGAGGTGACAGGAACCTGGACGGTCGCAAACGACATGGGGGCTACGTGGTCCGGGGATGGCCGTGCGGTGATCCCCGTCAAGAACGACAAGATCAACGACCTCATCCTTGCGTGTACCAGCGACAGCAACGCGCCCCTGTGCGACAGCACGAAAGACAGTGCGCTCGCCGCCGCCCGCGAGTCATCGAGCTCCTCTCAGGTGGTGACGATCACATACAGCAACCCGAGCACGGAGTTGCAGGTCGCGCGCATCGGTGAACCGGGTGCCACCCCCGTGAGCGTTGCGCTCCGTCCTACCGGCTCCCAAATCGTCTCCCAGACCGTGAACATCCCTCTCGCGCCCGACAGTCCGATCCGGATCGACAACCCTCATCAGCCCGCACCTCTCATCGACAGCGTTTCGGCCCGGGGGCGCACCTTCGAAGCCGAACAGTGGGTGGCCGGCGAAGCGTTCGCGCAGACGTTGGAGGGCGCCTCTCGCGGCAACGTAGCCGCGGGCGTGGGAACGCGCGACGGGAAGAAGGGGTGGCTCGAGATCGGCGGCGACCTCACCCCGCCGGCGTCGCGATCGGTTCGCGGATTCGCCCCCTCCCCCACCGGCACAGGCACCTCCCTGACGATGGACTCCGCGTTGTACGACTCGAAGTCGCGCGTGGTGATCTGGGTCAATGGGCGCTACGTGGGCGAGACGTATGAGGGGGTCGGATACTACGCGGGCGCGGCTGGGCTCGACGGCACGTATCGAGTTGCCGAGATTCCCTCGCACGCCGGCGACCTCATCCAGGTCGGTGTCATCCCCGGCTACCCCGGCTGGGGAGTCCCTGCGCCCGAGTCGTCCCAACTCCTGGGTGTCTACCGCGTCGGCTCAGGAGTAGAGACGGTCTCGAGAACCGGTGGTGGTGTGGCGATGACGCAAACCACCGCTCTTCGGGACAGCTCAGCGCGCGTCGTCGTCTGGATCAATGGGGAGTACACCGGCGAGACCTATGAAGGCGCGACGCACTACGCCTCCGCGGTCGCGATCGATTCGGGCAAGCTCGACGTCTACTTCGGAAAGATCGATGCCTCCCCCGGCGATCTCGTGCAGATCGGTATCGTGCCGGGAGGCCCAGGATCACCGCTGGGGGACCCCCGATCATCGAACCTCCTCTACGAGGCAAGGCTCTGATCCGATCGGACTCTGGACGGTGACCCCGCCGCGGGGAATCCGTCGGGAAGAGAGGCCTCCGTGCGTGCGATGTGACGACCGAGACGGCGTCACATCGACACCGGAGGCCTCTCCCACTCCCATCCGTATCCCGACTCAGGACGATCCGAGCGCCGCCGCCAGGTGCCGCAGCGCCGAAACATGCCCGTCGTCGGGGTGCAGGTCGAGCCTCGCGTGCGGCAGCCCCGCGGCGAGCATCCGCGCGTGCTGCGGCGGGATCACGCGGTCCTTCTCCCCCTGCACGAGCAGAACGGATGCCACCACCTCGGCGAGCGCGAACCCCCAGGGCCGCGCGAACGCGAGGTCATCGTCGATCAACCCGTCGATCCCGTACGGCTCGGACGCCGCGACGGATGCCCCGAGCGACGTCCACTCCCCGTCGAGCGCCGCGTAGTCGGCATCCACGAACGAGTCCGGATCGAACTCGTCGATCTCGGCGAAGCGGCGGCGCGCGTCTTCGCCCTGCGTCGCCGCGCGGAGAGCCTCGGGCGCCTGCATCCCGGCGAACCACGCGTCGTCGTCGACGAACGGGGCCGGCGACGCGAACGTCACCACGCGCCGGACGAGCCCCGGCATCGCTGCGGCGCACGCGATCGCGTGCGGCCCACCGCCCGAAGCGCCCACCGAGACGACGGATGCCACGCCCAAGCGCTCCAGGACCGGGCGCAGTCCCTCGGCCACGTCGGCGACGCTGCGGCCAGGGATCCGCGACGATCCGGCGTAAGCGGGCCGGGCGACCGAGACGACCGCGAGGCCACGCGCGTCCGCGGCGGCCCGCACGGGCGGCAGGATCGCCCCCGTCTGCGGCGAGCCGTGATGCCACAGAAGCACGTCGCGTCCGGCGACGTCGGTGGCGGAGGTGTGGACGTCGAGGTCGGCGATCGTCGTGCGCATGCGCCCAGGGTCGCACGCACGCACGCCCGGCCGCGGCCGTAAGCCCGCGAGACTGCATCCCCCTGACATCCCCACTGCAGCGTGCAATGGAGTTGTCAGCGGGATGCAGTCTCGGCGATTCGCGGCGCCGGGCCGCCCGGCGGCACGCTCCCGAGCGGTGGGCGGGACCAGTGGCCTACAGGATGACGCCGAACTCGTCCGCGAGCGCCGGCAGCTGCGTGTGCAGCACCTCGGACGCCTCGGCCGCGAGCGGGTTCGTCGAGACACCGTTCTCGTTCACGAGCTTCCCGCCGACGTACACCTGCTTCAGGTTGCGGAGGCCGCACGCGAGAACGTAGCTGCGCACCGGGTTCCACAGCGGACCGACGTCGGGGAGCCGCGGGTCGACCACCACGAAGTCGGCGAACTTCCCCACCTCGAGGCTGCCGACGCGATCGTCGACGCCCATGATCTCGGCGCCGCCGAGGGTGTGCAGGCGCAGCACGCGCTCGGGCATCATCGACAGCGGGTCGTGGGTGCGGGCGCGCTGCATGAACATGCCCATCCGCATGTTCTGCCACGGGTCGGCGACGTCGGTGCAGGCCTGGTCGTCGAGGCCCATGCCGACCTGCATACCCAGGTCGAGCATCTCGGGCACGTGCGCGATCCCCGACGCCAGACGCCCGTTCGACGCGGGCTGCCACGACATGGAGGCGCCGCCGGCGGCGGCATCCGCGATGATCTCGGGCGTCGTCTGGATGAAATGCCCGAACATCATGCCCGGGCGGAGCGCCCCGGCGTTCTTGTACAGCTGGAACTTGGTCTGCTGGTGCTCGATCGCCTCGTACGTCTCGAGGAAGTGCGCCTGGTTGGTGACGCCGAAGCGGTCCATGACGGCGACCTCGATCTCGGCGGCATCGGGCCTGGTCGACCACTGCACCTGCCCCATGATCGAGGCGCCGAGGGCGATGTCGGGGTCCATCGCGAGGACGTGATCGAGGGATGCCTCGAACCGGGCGAAGATCTCGTCGTCGGTGCCGACGGTGGCGTCCAGGGCGATCGAGTCGACGAAGCGGAGCCCGGCGTCGTGGCATCCGTCGGCCTGCCGGGTGTGCCACGCGTGGTCGCGCAGGACGCCGCCGCCGTCGGAGCGCTTGCCCTCGACCATCGGCTCCCACGGCAGCAGCGGGTCGGTGAAGTTGTACGCCGTGGTCACGCCGTTGGCGAGGAAGTCGAGCGCGCCGTGCAGCGTCGCCCAGTAGATCTGGTCGGGCGAGGCGTTGTTGAGGACGCTGAACATCGACGTGCACCAGCCGTACAGCGTCTGGTCGACGCCGAGACCGCGGGAGCCGCTCGTGAACAGGTGGCTGTGCGACGAGACGAATCCGGGAGCGACGAACTTGCCGTCGACGTCGAGCGTCTCGTCGGCGGTGAGCGACGGATCGGGGTCGCCCGCGCCGATCGCCGCGATGCGGCCGTCGCGGACGAGCATGTATCCGCGCTCGATGTAGCCGGGGTCGTCGGTGCCCGCGGGAACCGTGATGAGCCGTGCGTTCGTGACCAGAAGCGACATGTTGATGACGGTAACAATCGCGTGTTTCCGCGGTGTTCCGAGCGTGCGGCGGGTGGTTTGCGGGCTGCGGCCGCGCGCCGTTTCGCGAAACTGCATCCGGCTGACATCTCCATTGCAGCCTGCAGTGGAGATGTC
>NZ_CAKKMM010000198.1:0-7237 GCF_918698205.1 Microbacterium sp. Bi128
CACCGACGCCGAGATCGACCGCCGGTTCGACGGCATCGTCGAGCAGTTCGAGGCCGGCCCGATCGAGGCCGCGGCGCGTGAAGCGTTCGCGCTCTCAGACGATCCCGCGACCCGCCTGCGCCAAGAGGTGCTGTTTCGCGGCGCCCGGTCACTCGATGACCCGAAGAACGCCCGCTACTACTCGTCGACCGTCGAGGCCATGCGGAAGGTGCTCGCCGACCTCACGGGCGACGAGGGCAGCGCAGGGGGTGGTGGTATTGCCGGCATCGTGGAAGCGATCCGGGAAGCCGGCCGGGATCGAGACGACCCCGAGGTGGTCGACCCCGCGTAACCCCGCCCGACGCACGATCGCATCCGAGGTCATCGGGTGCATGCGCCTGCTCGGCTGGGAGCCGATGCCGTGGCAGCGGGAGATCCTCGAAACCGCGTTCGAGATCGACCCGGCGACGGGTCTGCTCTGGTACTCGGAAATCGTCATCATCGTGCCCCGACAGTCGGGGAAATCGTCGCTCGTCATCCCGTGGGGCGTGCACCGCATGCTCATGTGGCCCGAGCGGCAGTACATGCTCTACATCGCGCAGACCCGCGACAAGGCGCTCGAAAAGCTCGAAGAGGAACACCACCACCGCATCGCGGCCTCGCCGTTCGGCAAGCTGCTGCGCCGCAACCGCACGGGGAACACGCTCAACCTGTCCAACGGCAGCGAGCATATGAAGTTCGTCAACGGCTCGAAATGGGCGATCGACGCACCAACCGAGGGAGCCGGCCACGGTGGCACGCTCGGGCTCACCATCGGCGACGAGATTTTCGCGCAGCGCGACAACCGCCTAGAGGCCGCGCTTATGCCGGCGACGACCGCCGTCGACGACGCTCAATCTCTGTGGATCTCGACCGTCGGCGAGAGCAAAACCAAATCGCCGTTCCTGTGGGGGAAAGCCGAAATCGGCCGCGCCCGCGTCGAACTGCTGCGCTCGAACCCGTCACTGCTCAGCGTCCCGAAGTACCGGACGCTCTACGTCGAATACTCGGCCGATGAGAAAGCCGACCCCGACGACCCGCGCACGTGGTGGTCGTGCATGCCGGCGCTCGGCTACACCACCACCGAGGCGAAGATCGCCGCATTCCGTGAGTCGATGCAGGGCGGATTCCTGCGGCCGTTCCTGAACTGGTGGGGCGACGACGTCGAGAAAGCGTGGAAGATCCCGAAGGATCGGTGGCTCGCCGACGGCGTAGCGGACCCCGACACGGAAGTCGACGAGAACAGCGCCGAGGTCGTGTACGTGATCGACGTCGCGCCCGAGTCGGCGTGGGCGTCGATCGGCGTCGCCGGCGTCCGCGCCGACGGCGACCTGCACATCGAGGTGCTCGCCGACGGTCCCGGCACCGGGTGGCTCATCGAGGGTGACCACGAGCATGACCTGCCCGGCATCCTCGATCTGCTCGACGCGCAGCCCGGCCGGGTCTACGTCGAGCACAAGGCTGCGGGGTTCCTCGTGCCGGCGTTACTCGATGCCGGCGTCGACGTCGAACTCATCACGCCGGCGCAGATCGCCGTCGCCGGCCCGGGTCTGCTCGACGACGTGCTGAACAAGCGCGTGCGCCACCCCGGGCAGCCCGAACTCACCGAGGCGCTGAAATCGGCCGCGGTGAAGACCGTCGACGCGGGGTGGAAGTGGATGCGCGGCGCGTCCATGCGTCCAATCTCGGCGCTCGTCGCCGTCACCTACGCCCGACAGCTGCTCAGCGAGCTACTGCCGGAACTCGGATACGACGTTGCCGACGCGCTGAAACAGGCCAACCGGTGACACGAAACGGAGGACACATGCCCGAGAAGATCCCCGACGAACGGGTTACTGACGCGCTCGAACTGACCGCAGTCGTGCTCGTCGTGGTCGGCGTCGCGCTGTGGTCGATCCCGGTCGCCCTCATCGTCGCCGGCATTGCTGTGTGGCTGGCCGCGCACCCGGTGACGCTGCCGCGGCGGTGGCGATCGTGAGCCTGTTCACCCGGCACGAAATGCGCGCGCTCGGCTCGGCCGAGGTGTGGGGCGCATCGTGGGAGAGTCTCGGCCGCGGCGGCGCGATGCGACAGGCCGCGACCTACGCCTCGGTGCGTCTGATCGCCGACCAGTGGGCGCAGGGCGGCGTCACCGTCACCGCGCCTCGCGCGAACGGTGAGCACGAGCCCGTCGCGACCCCGCTCATCCTCGACGACCCCTCTCCCGTGCTCTCGCAGTACGAGTCGAAAGTGCAGATGACGACCGAACTCAAAACGCGTGGGAACGCGTTCGGGCTCGTCGACGACAGCCGCCGGTTCTGCCAGTGGCTGCCGTTCGACTGGGTGGGGGTCGACGAGTCCAACCCGTTCGATCCCAAATACAACGTGCTGGGCAAGCCGATGACCCTCACGAAGCAGGGCGGCAATCTGCTGCACATTCGCGAAGTGGTACAGGCCGGCTCGGTTATGGGGCTGTCGCCCATTCAGCAGTTCGCCTCGACGTTCGAGTGGGCCGACCTGTCGCGGCAGTTTGGCCGACGGTGGTTCAAGAACTCGGCCATGCCGCCGGCAATCCTGCAGGCGAAAGCGAACCGACTCGATCCCGACAAGCTCAAAGAGGCCCGCGACGATTTCATCGAAGCTGCCCGCGAAGGGAAGCCGGTCGCTCTGCCCGGCGAGTGGGACTACCGCAAGATCATGGTCACGCCCGAAGAGGCGCAATTCCTGCAGACGATCGAGGCGTCGGCGACCGAGATCGCGATTATCTTCGGCGTTCCTCCCGAGAAGGTCGGCGGCAAAGCGGGGTCGAGCCGCACCTACTCGAACCTCGAAATGGACGCCGAGCTATTCCAGGTCGAGACACTCGGCGGCGTGAGCGGCCGTGCGGCGTCGTCGCAGAAATCCGTCATCCCCTTTGGGCACGAGGTGATCTACGACCTGTCGGTGCTGAAAAAGCCCGGCGTACTCGAATACGCCCGCACGATCTCCGAGCAGCTGCGAAACGGCACCCTCACGCTCGCCGAGGCCCGTCGTCTGCTCGGACGCCGCGGCCTCACGACACAGGAGATCGAGCAGTGGCAGCAGTGGTTCGACACGAGCAAGAGCGAGGCCGAGTCGAACGCGACGTCGACCGCGATCACAAAGGAGACAGCGTGACAGATATCGAACGGCGGGTGGTCGATCGACCCGTCGAACTCCGAGCCGCCCCCGAGGGCGGCAGCGGCCCCGGCATCCTCAGCGGATACGGGGCCGTTTTCAATTCCACGTCGCGAGATCTCGGCGGATGGTTCGAGGAAATCGACCCGGGCGCCGCCGGCGAGCCCGTCGACGGCGGCGGGCTCGATCTCACCCTGCACACGCGCGTGATCGCCCGCGCCGAGCACGACAGCCGGCTGCTGCTCGGCACGACGGATGCCCGCACCCTGCGGCTGTTCGTCGACGAGATCGGCGTGCGATACGAGGTCGACCTGCCCGACACGAGCGCCGGCCGCGACGTGGCCGTGCTCGCCGCCCGCGGCGACTACGCGCACTCATCGTTCGCGTTCAACCTCCGCACCCTCGACGACGTCGAGTGGCGCGAGGACCGCGACGGGCGTCTGATCCGCCGTGTCATGCGGATGACGATCCACGACGTCGCCCCCGTCGCCGACCCCGCCTACTGGGGCGCGACCACGCAGCTGCAGCGCTCGCTCGACGAGATTCGCCGCAGCCTACGACCCGCACCCGTCGAGCCGCCCGCGGCCGGCGAGCAGGAAATCACCGCACGGACCAACCGCCTGCGGTCCATCGAAGCCCGCATCGCTGCGCACGCAGTGACCGGCACCCGACCCCGCCGACGCGGGATCTAGGAAGGGAGCACGAATGACCAACATCCTGACGCGCATCAAGGCCGAGGCCGAGGCGCAGCGCAAGCTCTGGGAGAGCGACGGCAAGCGGTTCGCCGATATCGTCGGCCGCGAGTGGACCGCCGAGGAAACCGAGCAGTACGAGCGTGTCAGCGCTCAGCTGGACACGCACGAGCGCAACATCGGGCTGCTGACCATGCAGCGCGATATCGAGCAGCGCGCGATCGAGTTCGCCGGCGACCTGCTCGGCAACCGCTCCGCGTTCGGCAACGCCGCGGACCTCTCCCAGTTCGCCGCCGAGATCCGCAACGTGCTGAACGGCGAGCAGCGCGGCGGACTCACCTACGTGCCCACCTCCGACGAGGTGCGATCGTTCGCCGCCGAGCGACTCACCGCGCAGCGCGCGCTGAGCGTCGGCGTCGCCGCGGCCGGCGGCAACGCCGTGGGCGCGTCGTTCCTCTCGCGCCTCATCGAGCCGCTGCGCATGTTCTCGGGCCTGTACGCCGCCGGCGCGTTCGTCATGGTCACCGAGAAGGGCGACAGCGTCACCGTCCCCCGCCTCGCGTCGTTCGGTTCCGCCGGCGCGGCCACCGAGAACACGCAGCTGCCCGGCACCGACCCGTCGTTCGGTCAGATCACGTTCGGAACCAAGAAGTACGGCGACTACCTCGGCGTGTCGAACGACCTCATCACCGACGCCCTGTTCGACATCGAAGGATTCTCGACCCGGATCATCGGTGAGAACCTCGCCGTCCTGTTCGGTCAGGATCTCGCCACCGGCAGCGGCACCAACGCCCCGCAGGGCATCGCCAACGCCTCGACGCTCGGCGTCACCGGCGGCACCGGCGTGGGCGGCGCGCCCACCTGGGACAACATCATCGACCTGCAGGAATCGGTCGCCGCTCCCTACCAGCCGAACGCCTCGTGGGTCGTCGCCAACTCGGCCGTGGCCGCGATCCGCAAGCTGAAGGACAACAGCGGCCGGTACTACTGGGAGCCGAACGGCCAGGCCGGCGAAGCGCCGACCCTGCTCGGTCGCCCGCTGTTCCGCGACCCGTTCCTCGCCGGCCTCGGCGTCGGGAACAAGCCGCTGTTCTACGGCGACTTCACCCGCTACTGGGTGCGCGTCGTCGGCGAGGTGCGCGTCGAGCGCTCCGACCAGGCGCTGTTCGGCTCGGACCAGACCGCGTTCCGCGGTGTGCTCCGCGGCGACGGCCGGCTCATGGACGCATCCGCGGTGCGTCACTTCCAGGGCGGTGCGTCCTAATGGCGCGCGCTGCAGCCAAGCCCGCCGGCGACCCGGCCGAGCAGACGCCGGCGGGCGACCCCGCCGCGCAGACGCCGGCGGGCGACCCCGCCGCGCAGACGCCGGCAGCCGCGCCGGCTGCTGAGCCCGAGCCCCCGACCGAGCCGGCGACGCTCGACGTCGTCATGCTCGTGTCGCTCTCCGGTCTGCGCGACGGCGAGCCGTGGCCGGCGGCGGGCGAGTCGATCGCGCTGCCCGTCGACGAGGCCGAGGGATACATCGCCAACGGCTACGCCAAGCCGGCCGAGTAAGACACGAGGGGGCCGCATCCGATCCCGGGTGCGGCCCCCTCTCGCGCAGAGAGGGGCGCCGCAATGGCGACGAACTGGCCGCTGCACGCGGAAGACCTGCGGAAAGCGCTCGAATACAGCGTCGGACAGGACGACGCAGAGGAACTCGAACTGTTCATGGCCGCGGCGTGCGAGCGAATCGACCGCGAGACAGGCCGGCATCGCGACCCCGAGCGGCACGAGGTGAACGGCCGCGTGCCGGCCGAGTTCCTGCTGTGGGCTCGCGCGCTCGCGAAGCTGCGGTGGCGGCAAGAGAAGAAAGGGCCGCGCGCCCGCCCCGATGATGGCGGCGACGCCGTCGGATTCGACCTGCCGCGCGCCGTGCAGGAGGGGCTCGCGCAGTACCCGCCCCGGCCGGGATTCGGCGCATGAGCGGCATCCACCCGTCGACCGGCGCGCTGCTCGCACGGAAGGGGCTTGAAACCGAGATCCGCGCAGCGCTCGCGGGCGAGAAGGAAGTCGACGTGAGCGCGGGTTTCTCGTGGCCGATGCGCTTTCACGACTGGGTCGCTCTCGGCAACGTCAAGGCCACGCGCGACGCAGCCACCATCGGCCCTCGCAGGCAGCAGCAGGAAACGCTGACGATCGACGTCAACATCGGCGCATGGCGCCCGGGGTCGGGCAGCGAGATCGCCGAGGCCGCGTGGGAGCGGGCGTTTCAGCTGCTCGCGCTGATCGAGGCGCACCTGCTCGACGGCGCAAATACCACCCTCGGCGGGGCCGTTCTGTGGTGCCTGCCGGGGGACACCGACACCACCGGCGATGAATACGACGACGGCTATCAGGTCGAGATCGCCGCGACATTCGTCTGCTCGCACCGCACGCGGGCGACCTGACAGGGAGGAATACCCGCATGACCACATTCCGAAACGTGAGCCCGCTCGGCGCGCTCGACGTGCCCGACCTCGGGCGCGTGATCGAGGCCGACGAGGTGTTCGACGTGCCCGAAACGCTCGCCCCGATGTTCGCCGCGCAGCCGGCCAACTACGAGCCCGTGGGTGACGCTGCGATCGCGCTCGCAGCGGCAGCCGCTGAGGCGCAGGCCGCGGCCGAGGCCGCAGCCCTCAGCGTCGACGAAGCCGAGCCCGTCGACGAGGCCGAGCCCGTCGACGAGCCGGCGGTCGACGCCGAGCCGATCAAGCCCCGCCGACGCTCGTCGACGGCCGGCACCACCACGAGCGAGCAGGAGGTGACCCGATGACGCAGCTCGATTTCTCGCTCGGCATCGCGCAGGAAACCGTTTACGGCACGGCCGTCACGCCGACGCGGTTCCCCGAGTCCGACGCTCAGATCAAATATGAGATCTCGACCGTCGACGGCCGCGGCCTGCGCCCGTCGAAGGGCGTCAAGCGTCTGGCTCGCAACACCGTGTCGAAATTCGAGGGCAAGGGCTCGATCTCCCTCGACGTCGGAACGCGCGGGTTCGGCATGCTGCTGAACGCGGTCATGGGCAACGTGGTGAACACGGCTCTGCCGTCGGGCACGCCCGTGGTCTACCAGCAGCTGCACACGCTCTCGCAGTCGGACGCTCTGACGAAGTCGTTCACGGTGCAGGAACTGCTGCCCACGGTCGGCGCTGACGACCTGTGGCCGCACACCTTCACCGGCGTGGTGTTCGAGTCGATGGAGATCTCGGCGAAAGAGGGCGGCATCCTCGAAGCGGTGTTCGAGGTCGTCGCGCGCGCCCTGTCCACCGTCGAGCCGGCATCGACTCCGTCCTACCCGACCGGTGACTCGCTGTTCACGTTCCTGCACGGGGCGGTGAAGATTGCCACCAACCCGATGTCCACCGCGCCGTC
>NZ_CAKKMM010000199.1:0-7218 GCF_918698205.1 Microbacterium sp. Bi128
GACGTCCGCAGCGTGGGCGTCCAGGGCGACGGCCGCACTTACGGACACCCGATTGTCCTGCGCCCCGTGTCCTCCGAGGACGCCATGACCGCCGACTGGTCGCGGCTGCCCTACGATCTCCTGGCCCGGATTTCCAACCGGATCACCAACGAGGTGGAAGGCGTCAACCGCGTGGTGCTGGATGTGACCAGCAAGCCGCCGGGAACCATCGAGTGGGAATAGCAATCTGAGTGGCCGGCCTTTCGAGGCCGGCCATTTCATTTTGTTCCTGACAATGTTTCTGACAATTCGGGCTGAATTTCGCACCGCCCAGTGTTGCGGCCCCGCACCTGCGGGGGATTCGGGCTACCCTCGAAAGCATGCCGGTATGGTCCAAGGCGTCCCGCGCGAGCCTGGCAACCGCGACCACACAAGATGCGGCCAGGGAAAGCGCGGACGCAACACAGACGAGCGTTGATACGACGAACCCGCCAGAGTCGAGCCCGCCGCGGTCCGGCACAGAGAAGTCGAGCACAGAAAAGAAGGCAGCAGTGTCAGTTGGTCAAGGCCACCCCGAGGGCTCCGAGGAGTTCAGGAAATGGCTGTCGGGGCTCAAGCCCGTCACCGGTGCAGATACCATGCTGCGCTTCACCAAGACGCCCGAAGGCTCAATTGACCTGACTCATGCCCATCCCTCGGGGCTCGCCCAGCTGATGGCAGGGCGGCGTACCCGGCTCTCGACCCTGATCCGCGACCGCCAGCAATTCGTTGTCGCGGCCAGGGCATCACGAAACCTGCGCTCCAAGATTTTCGAACTCGCCAATGACCGCGGCATCGACGCGGGGTATTTCTCCGCCGGCACTGTCGTCTGGACGTCCGCCGTCGGCGGTAAGCCGCAACGGATCTCGGCCCCGGTCATGCTCACCGCCATATCCCTCACGGTGCGCCCCGGCGAGGACGACTATGAGTTGCAGCTCACCGAACAGGCGCAGATCAACCCGGCGCTGGTCCGGCACCTCAAGACCGTCCACGGGATCGTTTTCGACGTCAACGCGGTGACGCGGATGGCGTACAGCACGGCCCGTTACGACCCGCAGCCCGTTCTGGACCGCCTGGGCACCCTGGTCCAGCCGATTCACGGCGCCGAGGTCGAACACAACCTGCTCGTCTCCACCTTCGCCGACCTCTCCGGCAACCTCGATGATCCGTGGATCAACCAGAACAACCCCTTGGTCACCGCGCTGGCCCGGTCCGGTTCCGGCGAACTGGTCGACGTGCCTGCTCTGGAACCCGGCCGCTTCCCCAGCACGGACGACCGTGACCCCGCCGACGAGCTTCTGCTGCTCGACGCCGACACGGACCAGCAGTATGTGGTCGACGCCGTCCGGGCGGGCGACTCGCTGGTGGTCAGCAGCCCGCCGGGCACGGGCCAGACCCAGACAGTCATCAACACCATCGGCGCCCTGGTGGACGAGGGCAAGTCCGTCCTGGTGGTTGGCGACAGGCGGGCCAGCCTCGCCGAGATCTCCGGGCAGCTGGATGGCCTCGGCCTGGATTCGGTCCTCTTGCAGCTGACGGGCAGCGCCAGCCCGCTGCAGCTGAAGGGCCAGCTGGTCCGGGCGATCGTCCGCAACGAGAAGTCGCTGCAGCCGCAACTGAGCAACCTGCACGCCACACTGACCGGCCACCGCCACGCACTCATGGACCACGTAGCCTCCCTGCACAACGTCCGGGCGCGCTGGGGTTGCTCGCCGTATGAGGCCATGCAGTCCCTTGCAGAGCTGACCTCCATCCAGCCGGCACCGGCGACGACCGTCCGGCTCAAGCGCAGCGTGCTGGACAATATCCGGGACCGCGAGGAGCTCGCAGGCCGGCTCCGCCGCGCCGCCGAGCTCGGCAGCTTCAGCCGCGCGTCGACCACCAGCCCCTGGCACGGCGCGCGCCTGCTGACCCGCAAGGAGACGCAGGAAGCGCAGGGCGTTGCCCAGTCCGTTTCGGAAAAACTGCCGTTGCTGCGCGGGCGCATGGATGCCGTGGCGGAACACGCAGAGATCCGGCTCGGCCGGACCTTCGCCGAATGGGGCGAGCAGATTGAACTTCTCGTGGCCGTCCGCGAAAGTCTGGACAAATTCACTCCCGACATCTTTGACCGGCCCGTCCACGACCTGATCTCGGCCACCGCGTCCTCTGCCTGGCGCAGGGAACGCGGGATCGAAATGCCGTCCATGCAGCGCTCACGCCTGCGCAGGGTGGCCAAGGAGTACGTCCGGCCCGGCGTGCACATCGCGGACCTGCACAGCTCCCTGGTCCTCGTGCAGGAACAGCGCGCCGCCTGGTCCGGCTACGCGACCACGCAGCGGCACCCGGCCGTGCCGTCCGGGCTGGCTGAAATCAGCGGCCTTTACCGGGAGCTCGCAGCGGAACTGGCTGAACTGGGCCTGGCTGTCAAGCACACCGCTGCCGGCGGCGACTTGGACCGCGCACCCTACGACGAACTCCTGCCCCGGGTGCGGCGGCTCGTCGCCGACACCGCGACCCTTGAAACCCTTCCGGAGCGCACGCTGCTCGTCGAAAGCATGCGAGAGCACGGCCTGGGCGAGCTTCTCGCCGACCTTGCCGAGCGCGAGGTCCCGGAGGGGTCGGTGACCGCCGAACTTGAGCTGGCCTGGTGGCAGTCGGCCCTGGAGGCCATGATCAGCGGCGATGACTACCTCGCCATGTCCGACGGCGACGCCCTGCGCCAGCTTGAGGCGGAGTACCGGCTCGCGGACAACGCCCATATCGCCAGCGGCGCTGCCCGGCTGCGCTGGAACCTGTCCGAGCGCTGGCGCACTGCCATCTCGGCGTACCCCCGCCAGGCCGAGCTGTTGCGCAGCCTGCTGAAGGACGGCCGGGTGACCCTGGCAGCCCTGAGCGGCCAGGCGCAGGAGCTGCTGCCCACACTGGTACCGGTGTGGTCCGTCAGCCCCTACCTCATGACGGGTCTGCTGCCGATCGAGCAGACCTTCGATGCCGTCGTGATCCTCGACGCCGAGACGACCTCGTTGCAGGCCGTCCTCCCGGCGATCGCCCGGTCCCGGCAGGTCATCGCCTTCGGCGACGAACAGATCGCCAGCCCCCGGACCTTTACCGTGGGCGTCGAACGGCTCGCCGCGGGGGAGAGCTCCTACCAAAGCGTTGAGAGCTCGTTCCGGGCACTCTCTGCCGTGCTTCCGGTCTGGAACCTCAGGACCGTGTACCGTGCGGTCGATGAAGACCTGGTGCGCCAGCTCAGCAAGGGTTTTTACAGCGGGGAACTCACCCGCCTCCCGGAGGGCCAATCCGCCACAGGGCTGGACCGTACCCTCAGCGTGGAGTACCTCCCCGACGGCACGGGGCTGCCCAGCGCTGACCACGACGGCGTCGAATCGGTTGTTGCCGAGGTCAACCGCGCGGTGGAGCTGGTCTTCGAGCACGCCCGGCTCCGCCCCCGGACGTCGCTGGCCGTGGTGACCGGCAGCCTTCGCCATGCCGCCCGGATCGGCGAGGCCATCAGGGCGCAACTGCCCAACTACCCCATGCTGGGCAGCTTCTTCACTGCGGGGGATGAGTCCTTCCGCGTAGTGGATCTGGAACGGGCCCAGGGCCTGGTCCGCGACCACGTCATTTTTTCCCCGGGCTATGGCCGCACCCCGCATGGGCGCACCCTCCACAGCCTCGGGCCGCTTTCCGCCGAAGGTGGCCGAGCAAAATTCGCCCTGGCGATGACGCGTGCCCGCCGGTCCCTGCACGTGCTCAGCTGCTTCCGGCCCGAAGACCTTGATGTCAGCCGCCTCAGCCACGGCGCCGTGGACTTCTACGAGCTCCTGGACCGTGAGATCGCGGGCAACACGGATCTTGGCAGCCCCGCCTCCCGGGCCGCGGCCAGCGAGCAGGCGCTCGGCGCCGATCCGCTCGTGGCCGACCTGGGTGACCGGCTCCGGGCCCGCGGGGCACGGGTGTGGCACCAGTACGACGGCGTCCTGAACATGGTGGCGGCCGCCGATCCGATGACCACGATCGGCCAGGACGATGCGGAGATTCCCCGTCCGGTGGCGATCGAGTCGGACGGTACCAGCCACTACCGGCGAATGAGCGTCCGCGAACGGAGCAGGCTCCGGCCGCAGCTCCTGGAGCGGCTTGGCTGGCGGTACATGCCCCTGTGGACCATAGAGGTCTTCACCGACCCCTCGGCCTGCGCCGACCGGATTGGCGGCTACCTCGGGTTGGAGAAGCCCGCCGTGTCCAGCCGGCTGCGGACATCGCACGGGTTCTTCGACGACGGCATCGAACACCTGGCGATCGACGAGGCGCGGGCCGCCGAGTACCACGTGGCGGCCGAACCCTCGGGACAGGTGTTCCGCGGCCACGAAACTGCCGGCCAAGAATTCCGCCGGCAGGCACCAGCATCAGCAATGACAGGCAATACAGGCAGTAAGGAGGCCGGCGGCATGAGTGCGGACGGCATCACTAGCAACATCGGCAAGATCGGCAAGACCGGCAACACGAACGACGCCGGCGCCACCGGCGCCCGCGAAGCCGGCGCGGCGGGCGCCGCGGCCGACACCGCGGGGCCGAAGACCGGCGAGTCAACGGGGGCCGCGGCCGACACCGCAGGGTCGAAGGCCGGCCAATCGACCGGGGAATCGACCGGCGACGGGCCGGACCAGGAGGCCGCGAAGGAGACGTCCCGCCGTTCGGAGGCACAGGCCACCGTTCCGGAGGGTGTGCTGCCGAACAAGGCGGCGGAAGACGACCCCCGGCGCTGGGGTGACCAGCCTGATAATTACGATCACGACGCCTGGCTCCAGGAACAGAAGCCGCCGCACTGGGGCTGACGTGGCGGCCCGCAGCACAGAGCCTGCGGGCGCGGCCCGCGTCGGAGCATACGGCCCGGGCCACTGGCCCGGCGGAAACGCCCTGCTGGCTGGACAGCTAGCCCGGCGGTGGCGCCACAAGCACGAAAAACAATTTGCCCTGGGTAGACGCGCCCGCCAGCCTACGGGCCTGGTCGGCCGTCGCTGCCACCACCACCAGCCCGTCAGTCTCCGCAGTGGCGGGCCAGGAGCCGGCTTTGCCGCCCTGCGCCGACGTCCAGAGCACTGGTACGGCTTCGGCCAGGATTTGGCTTTCGCCGGGTTGTTCCATGCCGTTGCCGGCAGTGAGCACCACGTTGACGAGCTGCCCGGGGGAGACCAGCTGGATGGAGGCCGGATCTGCCATCCTCAGCGGCACGGCCGCAGAGCCTCGCGGGCTTCCGGCGAGCAGGCCCGGTCCCAGGATCTGGGCGTCGGTGAGGAGCTGGCCCTGGCGCAACGGTGCGGCCAGCTGTTTTCCCACGAACGCGGTCTCGCTGCCGGGGCTGCCCGCAGGAATAAGGCCGGGTGGCACGCTGATCCTACTGAGATCGCCGGGTTCCAGAAACTTTCCAGCGGGCAGATCGGCCGCGGCGGCGAAGGCTGCGACAGTGTCAGTGGGCGCTGGAGCCAGTTGCTGAACTGTCAGTCCGGCGGGGATGCAGAACAGGAGGGCCGCGATAAGCCGCCGGTTCCGGTTCAGCCAGCCCCGCAGGCGGCGCCACGACGGACGGCCGCGGGGCGGACGCCGGCGGGGTTTCACGGGACCGATCCGGCTCCGGAACGGAAGGCCTGCGGCGGAAAACGTGGCGGCAGGAAGGCTCGTTGGACGGATACCGGGACGGGACCAGCGGCCGGGGCCAGCTTCAGGCATTGCGGCGCGGAACGCCCTGAACGAAGGCGTGGAAGACGGCACAGGCGCCGCCGGGGCAGCCGTCTTGAACGAAGGCGGGGAAACCGCGGTGAGGAAAAGTTCCATGCCGCCACGCTACGGATCCGCGCAGAGCGGCGGCAGCTGCGGAACGTCCTATGTGGACAACGGCAACAACGGCAACAGCGGACAGCGCCGGGCAGTGCCGAGAATCAGCCGGCAGTAGCCCAGCCGGCGGCCGGCGCCAACCCGGCAGGTGCCTTAGCTGGCCGCGGCGGCGGGCGCGGGGGTGGCCGCGGGAGCTGCAGGAGCCGGGGAAACCGTGCTGCCCTTGGCGTCGCGCGAATCGGTCCGGTAGAAGCCGGAGCCCTTGAACACTACGCCGACGCTGTTGAACTTCTTGCGCAGCGTGCCCTGGCACTCGGGGCAGGACGTCAAGGAGTTGTCGCTGAACGACTGCACGATCTCGAAGGCGTGGCTGCAGTCCTTGCAGGCGTATGCATACGTGGGCACTGGAAATCCTCCTCAGGGGCAAACGAGCAGGTCCCGTGCTGCGGAGTCCGGATCACCGCCGATATGTCTATCGACCTGTTCCGTCCTTAGCAGTCGCAGGGCCTGAGTGCCAATTCTATCACCTTGGCGGGAACCCGGATCAGGCAGGCCGGGATCGGCCGAGCCGGACGATCCCGCCCGGGGTCAGCGCCGTGTCGACTTTCCGGTCGAACGACTCCGCGGGGATGCTGCCTGCGGGCAGCACCTCCGTGTCATAGACGACGGCGGCAGTCGGCAACGCGACAGCGTCGGCTGCAGCGTCGGCCGCCCCGGCGTCCGCCCCGCCGGACGCGGAGGACATGGCAGCCAGGGCGGCAAGGAACTTGTCGTAGTAGCCGCCGCCTTGCCCGATTCGGTTGCCCGAGAAATCCACCGCGGTGGCCGGCAGGAAGATTGCGGTGGCGTCCCGCATGACTTCGGTTCCGTGGCGCTCTCCGACAGGCTCCTGGATGGGCGCGTACCGGCTGCGGACAAACCCGGACTGGGGAGTCCAGTACACCCAGCTGAGCTCGATGTCGGGTTCGCAAACGGGCAGCAGCACCCGGTGCCCGGCCTCGACCAGGGCAGTCAGCAGTGGCAGTGTGGGCGGTTCGGCGCCCACACCGAGGTACGCCGCGAAGGTGCCCTGGCGGCCGCGGCCAAGCCCGGAGGCCCACGCGAGCCCGTGGCTGGCGATGCCCGCCGCGGCGGTGTCCTGTGCGGCCAGCGGGAGTGCGGAACGCGCCGCCCTGTGGCTGGAGCGAATTTCCTCTTTTGACGCCATCTTGGCCCGTCCTCTGCCTTTTGCGGCCGCGCTGCACCGGGGGGCCCGGCAGGCGGTTCGCATAATGATTACGCAATGATTGGTCCCTCCGTTAGATTAGTCGTGTGAATACACCCATCGCTTCCGTCCGCAAGGCCGTTATCCCCGCCGCGGGCCTTGGTACCAGGTTTCTCCCGGCC
>NZ_CAKKMM010000200.1:0-7154 GCF_918698205.1 Microbacterium sp. Bi128
GAGTTCGGCCCGCTGGCTGCCCTGGCCGTGGCCCTGGTCCGGCGCCAGCGGCGGCTCGGACGTGACGCGGCGCTGGCCCTCGGCGTCGGTTTTCCCGTCGCGATGCTGGCCGCCGCGCTGACAGCGTGGCTCTCCGTGCCACTCGGGCTGTTCCCCGCGGACGCGCTGGACCACGGTTCGGCAGTTGAATTCATCTACCACCCCGGCCCCTATTCCCTGATCGTCGCCGTCCTCGCCGGAACAGCCGGGATGCTGTCGGTCATCAGCCGGCGCTCGGCGGCGCTGATCGGGGTGTTCATCTCCGTCACGACGGTGCCGGCAGCCGGTTTCGTGGCCGTGGCACTGGTCCTGGGCGAGTACCAGAAGGCAGCCGGCTCCGCCCTGCAGCTGTTCCTGAACCTAGTCGGAATCGTGGTGGCCGCCGTCGGGGTCCTGCTGTTCTACCGGCTGGTGACCAGGCGGCTGGCACCGGACACCGCCCGCCAGCTGCGGCGCAGGGCGGACCGCTCCCAGCACTGACGCACGGGCGCCGCAGGTGCCCGCGACGGCGGGCAGTCCTGGGGACTACGGCCGGCAGGCCCGGGGACCGTGGAGCTTAGGGGCCCCATCCGGTCGCGGCGAGGAGCCTCTGGCTGAACATGGGCGCCATGCTGGCCGCATAGCTCCGGCTGAGGTGGTTGTCGTCCAGGTAGACGTAGGTGTTGCCGACCGCGCCCGGGCATTCCGTGCCATTGCAGATCAGGTCAGTCATGTCAACGAACGCGACGCCCGGCACCTTGCCATCCAGCGCGGCCAAGGGATTCGTTGCCGCAAGCATGCCTTGCTCGCGCGGCCTGCAGTCCGGCGCGCCGGCACCCTTCGTCGCTACGCACTCTGCCATGTTGAAGGTAAAACGCGGATTGTCCCGGAGGGCCACGACCTTGATGCCCTCGTCCGTCCAAGCCTTCGCGGTGGCTTCGAAGCCCGGGATCACGGTCTCCTGTGGCGACGACGGCGCTGCCTCAGTGCCCACGATGATGATGGCGTCCGGCGGGTTGTTCTTCACTTCGGATGCGACGGCCGCATTGAAATTGTCGCAATCCGCCGAGACGTGCTGCGGCGCGATGTTGGGCTTGCAGGCACCCTTGAGCATGGCGTAGAGCCGCCAGCCCTTCTCATCGCTGAGGGGAGCAATCGAGCCCAGCCATTGCTGTGCGTGGGAATCCCCGATCACGAGGACCTTTTTCGCTCCGGTGTCGGATTGATTGTTCTGGAAACAGTCCTTCTGAAGGACCGGGTCCTGCGGCTGCAGGTCACCGGAGCACGAGTTAGGGAGGCTGGCCCAGTCCTGCGGCAGCGTCTGCGGGGTGGGTAGCAGGACGGCGTTGGCGTCGGCCTGGTCCACAAAGCCCGGCGTCAGCGCCAGGGCGCCCGGGTTGTTCTTCGGGGCTTGGGCCAGGACTGCTTCGCTTTCGAGGTGCTGCTGGATCTGAATCCCCGCCAGCGGCACGGCGGCGGTGACCACGGCCACGGCGATGGCAACGAGGGCGCGGCGCCGCCGCACCTCCGGCCACTGCCACTCACGCCAGGGCTTCTCAATGAAGCGGGTGGTGAGGTAGGCGAGCACCAGGGAAACAGTGACGATGACGGCGCCTGTGATCAGACCCGCTTTTTCCCTGTGCATCACGGCAAGGGAGATGACCAGAACCGGCCAGTGCCACAGGTACAGGGCATACGAAATGTCGCCCAGCCGGACCAAGGGCTTCGAACTCAGGATCCGGTCGACGCCCAGCTTGCTGCCCGACTGCCCGGCTGCGATGACACAGGCGGCCGCCAGGGTGGGCCAGAGCGCCACAAACCCGGGAAAGGAAGCCTGGACGTTGAGCAGGAGGCCGCAGCTGAGCATGGCCACAATGCCCAGCCAGCCAAGCCCGATCCGCCAGCCCCGCGGAAGCCGCAGGGCAGGAAGGGCCAAAGCCACGAGCGTGCCCAGGGCAAACTCCCACAGCCGGGCCCAGGTGTCGAAGTACGCCTCCGTTTGGCTCGCCTGGGTGAAGACGATCGAGTAGAGCAGCGAAACAACGAAGATCACGGCGAAGACGTAGGACAGCAGCACACGGTAGCGGAGCCTGAAGCGCTTGGCGACGAACGCGGCCCCCACAAAAATGAGCGGCCACAGGATAAAGACCTGGCCCTGGATCGAAAGGGACCAGAAATGCTGGAAGGGACTGGCCTGGCTGTGATCCGCGGCGTAGTAGTTTGTCGCCTGGGTCTGCAGGAGCCAGTTCTCGGCATAGCCCAGGGAGGCCCAGCCCTGGTTGATGATTTCCATCCACCGGGTCCGGGGCAGGAAGAGGACAGTTGCGGCAAGGATGGCCACCAGGACGGTGACGGCGGCAGGGACGAGGCGCCGGAAAAGGTGCAGCCAGTGTTTGATGAGGGCCATGGACCGGCCCTGCTCGTACCGGCCCACGAACTGCAGCGTCATAAGGAAGGCCGAGATCAGCAGGAAGACGTCCACGCCGCCGGAAACCCGGCCCAGCCAGATGTGATAGGTCATGACCATCAGCACAGCGAGGGACCGGAGTCCCTGGATTTCGGGCCTGAAGGTGGATTTTCGGCCAGACTTGGCTGCGGGATCGTGCCCCGTCGCGGCAATGTGCCGGGCAGGCCGGGGCAAGGTTCCTTGCTGTGTCATAGAACTACCCCTCAACCAGATAACCAAAGCCTCCATGTTACCAAACCGTAATTTTGATGGCCAATCGTCACGGCGGCCACTGAACCCCATTGAGGCATGCCAACGTGGGAGTTTCCAGTGAACCCGGGACGCTGGAGCGGCACCTGACGGGTTAACTCTGCCAGAATCACGGCAACTTGCGGCCACGAACACGGCAGGACGGCAGCAGAGACTCGACAGAAAAAGGGACGGCCCGGCAGATGCCGGACCGTCCCCCCTGCGGGCAGAGCCTAGTGCTTGTGCCCTGCGTGCTCGTCTTCGTCAGCCGGCTTCTCCACCACGAGGGTTTCCGTGGTGAGGACCAGTGCCGCGATGGAGGCCGCGTTGCGCAGAGCCGCACGCGTCACCTTCACGGGGTCGATCACGCCGGCGGCGATCAGGTCTTCGTATTCGCCGGACTTGGCGTTGAAGCCCTGGTTCACGGCGGATTCGGCGACCTTGGCAGCCACGACATAGCCGTCGAAGCCGGCGTTCTGGGCGATCCAGCGCAGCGGCTGGACCAGGGCGCGGCGGACGATGCCGACGGCCGCAGCCGCGTCACCTTCGAGGGCCTGGACGGCCGCGTCCTCGTCGAGCGCCTTCAGCGCATGGATGAGGGCGGAGCCGCCGCCGGCCACGATGCCTTCTTCGAGGGCAGCGCGGGTGGAGGATACGGCGTCCTCGATGCGGTGCTTCTTTTCCTTCAGCTCAACCTCGGTGGCGGCGCCGACCTTGATCACGCCGATCCCGCCGGCCAGCTTGGCCAGGCGTTCCTGCAGCTTTTCCTTGTCCCAGTCCGAATCGGTGCGGGTCAGCTCGGCGCGCAGCTGGGCAACACGGGCGGCGACGTCCTCGGCCGAACCGGCGCCGTCGACGATCGTGGTGTTGTCCTTGGTGATCGTGATGCGGCGTGCGGTGCCGAGCACCTCGAGGCCAACGGTGTCCAGGCTCAGGCCCAGCTCCGCGGAGACAACCTGCGCACCGGTGAGGGTCGCGATGTCCTGGAGCATGGCCTTGCGGCGGTCACCGAAGCCCGGCGCCTTGACGGCGACGACGTTCAGCGTGCCTCGGATGCGGTTGACGATCAGCGTGGACAGGGCCTCGCCCTCGACGTCTTCGGCGATGATGAAGAGCGGCTTGGAGCTCTGCAGCGCCTTTTCCAGCAGCGGCAGGAAATCCTGCACTGAGGAGATCTTGCCCTGGTTGATCAGGATCAGGGCGTCCTCGAGGACGGCCTCCTGGCGTTCCGCGTCGGTGACGAAGTACGGGGACAGGTAGCCCTTGTCGAACTGCATGCCCTCGGTCAGGACCAGCTCGGTCTGCGTGGTGGAGGACTCCTCGATGGTGATCACACCATCCTTGCCGACCTTGCCGAACGCCTCGGCCAGCAGCTCGCCGACCTCGTCGCTCTGGGCGGAGATTGCGGCAACGTTGGCAACCTGCGTGCCTTCAACCGGGCGCGCGTTCTCCAGCAGGCGGGCGGCGACGGCCTCGACCGAAACCTCGATGCCGCGCTTGATTTCGCCCGGTGCGGCGCCTGCCGCTACGTTGCGCAGGCCTCCCTTGACCAGCGCCTGAGCCAGGACGGTGGCGGTGGTGGTGCCGTCGCCGGCAACGTCGTTGGTCTTGGTGGCGACCTCCTTGGCAAGCTGCGCGCCAAGGTTCTCGTAGGGGTCATCCAGCTCGATTTCACGGGCGATGGTCACACCATCGTTGGTGATCGTGGGGGCGCCCCACTTCTTGTCCAGTACGACGTTGCGGCCGCGCGGACCCAGCGTGACCTTGACGGTGTTGGCGAGCTTATCGATGCCGGCTTCAAGCGACCGGCGGGCAGCGTCGTTAAACGCAAGCTGCTTTGCCATGGTTTTGTCCTTTCAAGACAGAACCCCGCGCAACTGATCCATTCAATGCGAAAGGATCGGCTGCGCGGGGGTCCAAGAGAGTTACTTTACGACGATCGCCAGAACGTCGCGGGCGGAGAGCACGAGGTACTCGGTGCCGCCGGTCTTGACTTCGGTTCCACCGTACTTGGAGTAGATGACGACGTCGCCAACGGCAACGTCAACGGGAACGCGGTTGCCGTTGTCATCGAAGCGGCCGGGGCCTACTGCAACAACTTCGCCTTCCTGCGGCTTCTCCTGCGCGGAGTCCGGGATAACCAGGCCGGAAGCCGTGGTCTGCTCGGCTTCGAGCGGGCGGACAACAATACGATCCTCAAGAGGCTTAATAGAGACCGACACTCGGACCTCTCCTTTTCGTCAGCAAATTCGTGGACTATGAAGCGGTGATGCCAAGGCGCACAGACCGTCGTCGCGGTGCCGGCAGCGTGCCTGGCGGAACGCGCTTCATGTGTTAGCACCCTCCTAGGGAGAGTGCTAATGACGACTCTATGTAAATGGTTAGCACTCGGTCAAGGCGAGTGCCAGAAATTCGTTCCGGGTGAACATTTCCCCCTAGGGGACATGCCCATTTTTCGCTGCGGCCGGAGGACACTTGGGCATCATGCTCTGTGCCCGTGCTGAGCGATGGACATGCCCAACGCATACGGGCGGCCCGGGAGGACATGCCCATTTTTTGCTGCGGCCAGAGGACACTTGGGCGTCATGCTCTGTACCCGTGCTGAGCGACGGACATGCCCAACGGGTCCGGGCTGCCGGGGAGGACATGTCCATCCGGGGCGGAGGAGGCTGGGCATGTCCCCTGGCCCGTGGCCGTTGGCCGTTTGGCGGTGCGGTGCGCGCCCACCAGCGGCGTCTATTCGCGCGCCTACTCGATGGCTACTGGTCTGCGAGGTCGTCGAAGTCCACGTCCTCGCCGTCGTCTTCGTCCGTGTTCTGGCCTTCGTCATTCCGGTGCCGGAACGACAGCACGGCGCCGGCGGCGGCCAGCAGAATGCCGGCGATGAGGAAGATGATGCCGCCGAGCCGGGCCGCGGCATAGGTCTCGCGGATGGCCCGGGCCTCGTCCGTGGCGTCCTGGACGTTCTTGCCGCCGACGGAATACACGGTGGCGTTGAAGGAATCGAGGAAGAAGATGATCACCAAAAGTGCGACGGACACGACGGCGATCACCGCGCCGGCGATCAGCGCCGGTTTTGCGTAGCGGGCCAGTCCCTGCGGCCGCCGGCGCTCCTGCCTGGCGTCGTCGTCGCCGGCCGTGTCCTGCCCGGCCGTGTCCGCTGAGATGCTGTCGCCTGTGCCGCTGTCTTCCATGCCATCAAGCCTAGCCCCCGCCGTCCGGTCACAGCGCGCCCGCTGACCTCAACTACGCTGGATGCCATGACTGACGCACCGCAGGAACATATTGCCCCGATCCTCACCCCCGAGGGCTGGGAGCTGCTGGCGTCGTTGGGCCCGTACCGCGAGGACGAGGCCTTCCGCCTCACGGCGTCGCTGCGCAAGGCCGGCCACTCCCCCGAGCTGGTCTCGGCCGTGCTCACCCAGTCCCGGCTGCGGACCAAGGCCGAGGCGAAGTTCGGCGAATTTGCCCGGCAGATGATTTTCACGAAGGCCGGTCTGGAACAGGCCACCCGGCTCACGGTGGCGGCACGGCACGCGCAGCGGTTCGCGGAGGCCGGAATCGGCCATGTCGCCGATCTCGGCTGCGGGCTGGGGGCCGACACGATGGCCCTGGCATCC
This sequence comes from Microbacterium sp. Bi128, assembly GCF_918698205.1. Lineage (NCBI taxonomy): Bacteria > Bacillati > Actinomycetota > Actinomycetes > Micrococcales > Microbacteriaceae > Microbacterium > Microbacterium sp. Bi128. The sequence continues at coordinate 6,334 of NZ_CAKKMM010000200.1, forward strand.
CTGGACCTGGTGGTCACCGCCGTGGAAATGGACGAGGCCACGGCCGCCTGCGCCACCATGAACCTGATCCCCTTCCGCAACGCCACCGTGGTCCACTCCGATGCCACCTCGGTTTCGCTCTAGGGGATCGACGGCGTCTGGCTCGACCCAGCCCTTCGTGGAGTCACTCGCCGGCTCCGGCCGCGTCGTCGGCGTGAAGATGGGCCCGGGCATGCCACACGACTCCGTGCCGGCCGGCTGCGAGGCCCAGTGGGTTTCCGTGGCCGGGGACGTGACCGAGGTGGCCCTGTGGTTCAACGCGGTGCGGCGCCCCGGGGTGCGGCGCGCGGCCCTCCTGCTCGGCCCCCTTGGTTCCGCTGAGCTCACCAGCGGCGAGGACTTCGGCGCCGGCCCGGTGGCGCCCGTTGGGCCCGTGGAGGGGTACCTGTATGAGCCCGACGGCGCGGTGATCCGCGCCGGCCTGGTGGCCGACGTCGCGCTCCAGCTGGGCGGGCACCTCGTGGACGAGCACATCGCCTACATCTGCGCCCCGGAGCTGCATGACACCCCGTTCGCCAAGGCGTACAGGGTCCTGGAGGTGATGCCGTTCAACGTCAAGGCACTCAAGACGTGGGTCAAGGACCAAGGGATCGGCGTCCTGGACATCAAGAAGCGCGGCACCGCCGTGACCCCGGAGGAGCTGCGGAAGCAACTCCTGCCCGGCGGAAGCGGAAAGCACAAGGGTAAGAAATCGGCCACCCTGGTCCTCACCAGGATCGGCGAGGACCGGGTGGCCGTCTCGGTGGAGCCGGTCTAGCCCCGCCAGCGGGATCCCACCGGCC
>NZ_CAKKMM010000201.1:0-7085 GCF_918698205.1 Microbacterium sp. Bi128
TCCAGCCCGCGAACTACCAGTGGGCCCCTGCCAACGACGGCGGCCAGCTGCAGCCGGCACTGCCTCCCGCCGGGCCGGCGGGAGGCAGCCCGGGCTGGAAGAACGGCCGCGGTTCCGGCGTTTTTGGCCTGGTGATGGCCGGCGGATTCCTGGCGGTCCTCTGCCTCTTCCTGGTGGTGCCCTTCCTGCTGGAAAGGACCGGAATCACCGGCTTTGCCGTTGGTTTCGTGGCCTCGCTGGTTCCCCTGGGTACCGTATTGCTGACGGTGCGCTTCATCGACCGCTGGGAACCTGAGCCGAAACCCCTGCTGCTTTTCGCGTTTGCCTGGGGAGCCGTCGTCTCGATCGCGGTGACGATGCTGATCCAGCCCTATTTCTCACTGGTGGCCGGGCCCGCCTCGGGACTGGACTATACGACGTTCGCCGTGACGGTCCAGGCGCCGGTGGTGGAGGAATTCGCCAAGTCCCTGGGGCTGCTGTTGCTCGTGCTCTTTGCCCCGAAACACTTCAACGGACCGGTCGACGGTGTGGTGTTCGCCTTCACGATCGCGGCGGGCTTCGCGTTTACCGAGAACATCCTCTACTTCGGCCGCGCCATCGCCGAATCCAGCGATCCCGGCACGGATCTCGCGGTGGTTTTCTTTCTCCGCGGGGTCCTCTCACCCTTCGCCCACGCCATTTTCACGGGTACGACCGGTCTGGTGATGGGCTTCGCCGCCGGCCGCGGGAACACCGGGCTGTCCAGAGCCTGGAACAGCATGGGCCGGGACTTCCTGGGCCGGTACGTGATGGTGCAGGTGCCGATCTTCCTGCTGGCGGTGCTGGTGATCGTGCTGCTGCGGGTGGCTGAGCGCAGGCTCACCCGTCAGCGGCTGACGGAATACGCGGCCGCGGGATGGTTTACCGCGGCCGAGGTCGACATGCTGGCCACAGCCGCCGGCCGCCGTTCCGCGCTTCGCTGGGCCAGGTCCACGGGGCGGGGCGTGCAGATGAAGGCGCTGCTCGATGCCGCCACCCAGCTCGCCCTCACCCGGCAGCGGATTCTCAGCGGCCGGGACGTGCCGGCACACCAGCGCGATGAGCAGCACCAGCTCGCCGGGATCGCCGCGCTCCGGGCCGCCGTCGTCGGTTAGGGACCGTTGGAACCCAGTGGGGCCAGCCCAGCGTGGGCAACCGGGGAAAAGAAAGAACCCCGGCCAGGATGTCCTGGACGGGGTTCTTCGGGGCGCTGAGAGCTTACGCCAGCAGCGAGGGCTTGAGCTGCTGCAGCCGGCCCAGCAGGCCGTTGATGAACGACGGCGACTCGTCCGTGGAGAGCGTCTTGGCCAAGGCCACGGCCTCGCTGACCGCAACGCCGTCCGGGACGTCGTCGTTGTAGAGCAGTTCCCACGTGCCGATCCGCAGGATGATGCGGTCCACGGAGGGCATGCGCTCCAGGGTCCAGCCCTGCGAATAGGTCTCCAGGAATTCGTCGATGGCTACCTGGTGCGAGACCACGCCTTCGACGATTTCGAGGGTGTAGGGGTTGACGATCTGGTCTGTCTGCTCGCGGCGGGACTTCAGCACGTCGAACGCGGAGGCTGAGCGCTGCTCGGCCTCAAAGAGCACATCGAGGGCCCGGTTCCGGGCCTTACCGCGCGCACTCACTAGTCGTTGACCCGGCCGAGGTAGCTGCCGTCGCGGGTGTCGACCTTGACCTTGGTGTTGTTCTCGACGAACAGCGGCACCTGGATCTCGTACCCGGTTTCGAGGGTGGCGGGCTTGGTGCCGGCCGAGGAGCGGTCGCCCTGCAGGCCCGGCTCGGTGTAGGTGATCTCGAGGACGACGCTCGGGGGCAGCTCGATGTAGAGCGGGTTGCCTTCGTGGATGGCGATGTTGACCATCTGGTTCTCGAGCATGAAGTTGGTGGCGTCGCCGACGGTGGCGGCCGAGACGGTGAGCTGGTCGAAGTCGGAGGTGTCCATGAAGACGAAGTCGGCGCCGTCCTGGTACAGGTACTGATAGTCGCGGCGGTCCACCGTGGCGGTCTCAATCTTCAGTCCGGCGTTGAAGGTCTTGTCGACGACCTTGCCGGACATCACGTTGCGCATCTTGGTGCGCACGAACGCGCCACCCTTGCCGGGCTTGACGTGCTGGAACTCGATGATGTTCCAAAGCTGGCCCTCGAGCTTAAGGACGGTTCCGTTCTTGATGTCGTTAGTGGTTGCCACTGTATCCTCTTAGTTTCTCTCTGGTTCCATCAGGCCGGTGCTATCGGCCGGACGATCTATGCCGGGCCGGCATGCCAAGCGGGCCGCCAGCGCGTATTTGTCAAAAATCCAAGATCTATTCTACCGGTTCCGGCGGACAGCTGCCTGACGCAGGCTCAGGACTGCTGTTCCAGGACGTCCCTGGCGCGCTGCAACGCAACGGTGGAGGCATAGATGAGGGCCGCGTCGGCGGACCCGGCGACGCGCAGATCCAGCGCCTTGGCGAAGGATTCGACGGCGGCGCCAATGTTCCCGCCGGCGAAGTAGGACCGGCCGAGGTGCTGGCGGACGGCGGCCTCCTCCAGGGTGCCCTGGGTCTCGGCGAGGAGTTGGCGGAACACCTCCACCGCCCGGTCGAACCGGTTCGAGACCCGGAGCACGTCCGCCTCGAAGATCCGCAGCCGGAGCGAGCCGGGGTCCTTGTAGCGGGCCTCGGCGAGGAGATCGGCGGCTTCGGCCGCGTGCCCTTCTACGAGCCGGACCAGGATCAGGTCCCCGGGGTCTGTCGAGGCCGCCAGGGCCTCGGCCATGACCTCGTCATTGACGACCTGGGGCATCAGGGACTGCGGGTTGATCCGGATCCCGGGAAATCCCGCGTCCGGCCACTCGCTCGTGCCGCCCTTGACCATGTGCATCAGGAGGCAATCTCCTGGTAGGCGGCAAACAGCAGGGACGTGTCCGGAACATCGAGGATGCCGGGCCGGCCAACGCCGTCGAGCACCACGAACCGCAGCAGGTCACCGCGGGATTTCTTGTCCCGGCGCATGCCGTCCAGGAGGGCCTGCCAGCGGTCGCGGCGGTACGTGATGGGAAGCCCGAGGCTTTCCAGGATGCTCCGGTGCCTGTCGGCGTCGGCGTCGCTGAGCCGGCCGACGCTGCGGGCGAGCTCGGCGGCGAACATCATGCCCACGGAGACGGCGGCGCCGTGCCGCCAGGAGTAGCGCTCGGCGAGTTCGATTGCGTGGCCCAGGGTGTGGCCGTAGTTCAGGATCTCGCGCTGGCCGGTTTCCTTCAGGTCCTCGGACACCACCCGGGCTTTGACGCTGATGGCGCGTTCGATCAGTTCGCGCAGGATGTCCGAGCGCGGATCGGAAACCGCGGACGGGTCCTTCTCGATCAGGTCCAGGATGGCCGGGTCGGCGATGAAGCCGCACTTGATGACCTCGGCCATGCCGGAGATGATCTCGTTCTTCGGCAGCGTCTCCAGCGTGTCGAGGTCCGCGAGGACACCGGCCGGCGGGTGGAACGCGCCCACCAGGTTCTTGCCCTCGGCGGTGTTGATGCCGGTCTTGCCGCCGACTGAGGCGTCCACCATGCCCAGCAGGCTCGTGGGCATGTGGATGACCTTCACGCCGCGCAGCCAGGTCGCGGCGACAAAGCCGGCCAGGTCGGTGACGGCGCCGCCGCCGACGGCGACGATGGCATCGGAGCGGGTGAAGTCGTTCTGCCCCAGCACCTGCCAGCAGAACGAGGCGACCTCGATGTGTTTGCCCTCTTCGGCGTCGGGGATTTCTGCGGTCAGCGCGGTGAACCCGGCGGCGGCCAGCTCTTCCCGGACGGTGTCCCCGGTCAACCGCAGCGCACGGGGGTGGATGACCAGGACGCGCTTGACGCGCTCACCCAGCAGGCCCGGCAGGCTTGCCAGGAGGCCGCGGCCCACTACGACGTCGTAGTTCTCACCCGGCGTTTGTCCGGTGACTTTGATGACGGTTGATTCGGTACTCACTATTCAACTTCCTTTGTCGACGCCGGAGTGGGCACCGCCGCGGCCTTAGCCGCGGCGCGCTCCCCCAGCGCATCTTCCAGCCGGTGAGCCAGCTCCGGAACGCTGCCGCGCCGGACATCGAGGACGAGGTCGGCGAGCCGTTCGTAGACCGGCTGCCGGGTGGCGAACAAGGTCCGCCACCGGCCCATGGCGTCGCCGGCCAGGAGCGGCCGGCCCGAATTTCTGGCGATGCGTTCCGCCACAGTCTCGGCGTCGCATTCGAGGTAAACAACGGTACAGCGGCCCAGGAGCTGCTGCGTACCGGAATCAAGGACGGCCCCGCCGCCGAGCGAAATGACGGCGGTGCCGCCCTGTGTCTCTTCGATGGCCTGGGCCACGGCCCGGGCCTCCATTTCGCGGAAGGCGTGCTCGCCACGGCTGGCGAAGATCTCGGCGATCGTCCCGTGCTGGGCCACCACGAGGGCGTCGGTGTCCATGAAGGCGCACCCCAAGTGCTCGGCGAGCTGCTGTCCGATCGCCGATTTGCCCACGGCCATCGGTCCGATCAGGACCACCGGTCCAACGTCATTTGCCGCGGGCGACGCCGCGGCGGAGGGCCCGTCGGTTTTCCAGGCCGGCACTAGTGGCCGATCGAGTCCAGGGACGCCGGAATGCTGTCCAGGTAACCCTTGATGTTGCGCGCGGTCTCCTGCACGGAGTCACCGCCGAATTTTTCCGCGACCGCTTCGGCGATCACGAGGGCCACCATGGCCTCGGCCACCACGCCGGCGGCCGGCACGGCACAGACGTCGGAGCGCTGGTGGTGGGCCTTGGCGGCCTCCCCTGTGCTGACGTCGACCGTCCTGAGCGCGCGGGGTACGGTGGCGATCGGTTTCATGGCGGCACGGACGCGCAGGACATCGCCGATGCTCATGCCGCCCTCGATCCCGCCTGCGCGGTTGGAGGTACGGATGATCTTGCCGTCCGCGTCCTTGACGATCTCGTCGTGGGCGGCGGAGCCCCGGCGCGCGGCGGTAAGGAAGCCGTCGCCGACTTCAACGCCCTTGATGGCCTGGATGCCCATGAGGGCCGCCGCCAGACGCGAGTCGAGGCGCCGGTCCCAGTGCACGTAGCTGCCGAGTCCCGGCGGGAGGCCGTAGGCAAGCACTTCGACGACGCCGCCGAGGGTCTCGCCTTCCTTGTGCGCGACGTCGACCTCGGCCACCATGGCGTCCGAGGTTTCGCGGTCGAAGCAGCGCAGCGGGTCGGCATCCAAGGCGATCACGTTCCCCGGCACCGGCAGCGGCCGGCCCTCCGGCACGGCGACGCTGGCGATGGATACGGTGTGGGAGACGAGCTCGATGCCGAGCTGCTTGAGGAAGGCCGCGGCGACCGTGCCGAGCGCCACCCTCGTGGCCGTCTCGCGGGCGCTGGCGCGCTCCAGGACCGGGCGGGCCTCGTCGAAGCCGTATTTCTGCATGCCGGTGAAGTCTGCGTGGCCGGGCCGCGGGCGCGTCAGCGGGGCGTTCCGGGCCTGGTCGGCCAGGATTTCGGGCTCCACGGGATCGGAGGACATGATCTGTTCCCACTTGGGCCATTCGGTGTTGCCGACCTGGATGGCGACGGGGCCGCCCTGGGTCAGGCCGTGGCGGACTCCGCCGAGGATCGTGACCACGTCCTGCTCGAATTTCATCCGGGCGCCGCGGCCATAGCCGAGCCGGCGGCGGGCCAGCGCCTCGCTGATGTGGGCGCTGGTGAGTTCCACACCGGCGGGCACGCCTTCAATTATTCCGACCAGTGCCGGGCCATGGGATTCTCCGGCAGTCAACCAACGCAACATACATTCCATCCTGCCATGTCGGGCGGTTAGAACACCCGTCGGGGCGCCCCGACTGCGTCACACATCACATCTGTGACACCGGTAGGGAGGGCCTCGCCCAGCCCGGTGAAGTGCCGTACCTGCTCCACGGCCTGGTAGATCAGCATTTCCAGTCCGGGGACCACCGTGCCGCCGGCTTCCTGCCAGACCGCGGCGATCCGGCTGGGCCATGGATCATAGGCGACGTCCAGGAGGACGCCCGGGCTGCCATGCGGAGGCAGTTCTCCTGGACGTTTCGCCACCAGCTCTTCGGCCAGTTCCGCGGCCAGTGCGTCTGCCGCGCGCGGCGGCAGCGTGGAGATGACGACGTCGGCCGCGGCGACAGCAGCTGCCGCCCCGGCGAGGGGAAGCACCCGGATGGGGACGCCGACGGCGGCGGAGGCTGCGCGGGCCTCTGCCGCACGGCTGACATCGCGGACGAACACTTCGGCGGACACCGACCCCAATTCCTTGAGCGCCGCGATGGCTGCTGCCGCGGTCCCGCCCCCGCCGAGGATCACGGCGGTGGGCGCCGAGGCTGCCCCCGCGTGCCGGAGCGCGTTGACGATTCCGGTGACGTCGGTGTTGTACGCGACCAATCGCGTGTGGCCGGCACTGCCGCCGTCGGATTCGAACGCAACCGTGTTGACGACCCCGAGGGCGCGCCCCACGCCACGGACCTCGTCCACTTCCGCCACCATGGCCGATTTGAGCGGCATGGTGACCGACAGGCCGCGCCAGGAACCCTCAGCGCGCACCTCGTCCCTGACCTGCCTCATGAAATCGGGCAGGGCGGCCTCGGTCACGTCAATGGCGGAGTAGGCGATATCTACGCCCAGGTGGGCGTACGCGGCCCGGTGCAGCGCGGGCGACTTCGAATGGCTGATGGGATGCCCGAGGACGGCCGCCCGCAGCGTCATACGCAGCGTCCCGGGTTGGCCTCGCACCAGGCGTTGTACTGCGCCACGTAGCCGTTGTGTTCCGCCAGCGTCTTGGAGAACTTGGTCTCCTTGGTGTCCAGGTTGATGGTGACCCAGTAGAGGAAGCTGTTGGACTTGGGCTTGGCGGCGGCGTCAATGGCCGTCTTGCCGGGGGAACCGATGGGTCCGGCGGGCAGCCCCTGGTTGGCGTAGGTGTTGTAAGGGTTCGACTTGTCAGCCTTCTGGGCCTCGTCGATGTGGAAGCTGCGGATGCCCAGGCCGTAGGTGACGGTGGCATCGGACTGGATGAGCCCGTTGGTCTCGGTGTTGTTGGGCTTGAGGCGGTTGTAGAT
>NZ_CAKKMM010000202.1:0-7063 GCF_918698205.1 Microbacterium sp. Bi128
GTCGTGCCGGTCTCGCACCAGCTGCCCATCTGGGTCACGCACCTCGCCCCCTCTCCCCAACCCACCCGCCACGACCCCCGCAAGCGCCGCTGCGCGCTGTCGAGCGTGTCGAGCTTCGAGCGGCCAGACGGCGCCGCCGGCGCGTCCCGCTGGGTCGAGGTGGCGTACGCCGAGCCGGCCGCGACCGCCGGAGCCGTCGACGTAGGAGCCGTCTGATGCGCCGAATCCTCTCGCTCGCCGTGACCGCGGCGCTGGCCGTGACACTGGCGGCATGCAGTGCCGACCCGCTCGCCGATCAGTACCGTGCCGGTGACAACAAGGGGTACATCGCCGCGAACGGCTTCCAGACGCAAGAGATCGCGCCCGACCAGCGCGGTGAGGCGGTCGAGTTCTCGGGGTCGCTCGACAACGGTTCGGCGGTATCCAGCGCCGATTTCGCCGGACAGGTGCTCGTGGTGAACTTCTGGTACGCTACGTGCGGTCCGTGCATCATCGAGGCCCCGCGTCTCGAGCAGGCCTATCAGTCGTTCGAGGGTCAGGGCGTGTCGTTCCTCGGGATCAACACCTACGACCAGCCCGCCACCGCGCTGTCGTTCGCGCGCGACAACGGGGTGTCGTACTCCAGCGTCATGGCCGTCGGAGACGCCGAACTCAAGCTCGCCTTCGCCGAGAAGACGCCGATCAACGCCACCCCCACGACCCTCGTGCTCGACCGGCAGGGCCGGGTCGCCGCCCGCGTGATCGGCGAGCTGCCCGAGGCGTCGATCCTCGATGCCATGGTGCGCCCCGTGCTCGCGGAGAGCGAGTTAACCCTGGAGCCCTCGTCTTCGACGGAGTACTGTGGCTCGCCCTGCCCGTCGCTCTCGCGGCCGGGCTGATCTCCTTCCTCTCCCCGTGCGTCCTGCCCCTCGTGCCGGGCTACCTGGGTTTCATCGGCGGATCCGTCGCGCCGCGCGGAGGCTCGGCATCCGCCCCCGGTCGCGGGCGCCTCGTCGGCGGGACGCTGCTGTTCATCGCCGGCTTCACACTCGTGTTCATGGCGGTGAACGTCCTGGGCGGCACCGTGGGCCTGTTCTTCCTGCGCTACGCCGACGTCATCACCCGCATCATGGGCGTCGTCATCATCCTGCTCGGACTGGTGTTCATCGGCCTCTTCGGCCTCGCCCAGCGCACCGTGCGGCTCCGGGCGCGCGGCAACCTCGGCCTCATCGGCGCTCCGCTGCTGGGCATCGCCCTCGGCGTGGGCTGGACCCCGTGCATCGGCCCGACGCTCGCGGCGATCCTGTCGGTGTCCTACAACATGGGCGACCCGGGGCGGGCCGCGCTCCTGGGCTTGGCGTATTCGCTGGGGCTCGGCATCCCGTTCCTTCTCCTCGCGGTCGGCTTCGGGTGGGCCACGCGCTCGGTGGCGTTCGTGCGGAAGCACATCCGCGTCGTGAACCTCATCGGCGGCGGCCTGCTCATCGCGCTGGGTCTGCTGATGGTGACGGGAGTCTGGGGCTCGTGGATGTCGAACCTGCAGGGGGTGATCGGCAGTGTCCAGCTCCCGCTCTGATCGAGGGAACACCGTGACCGAATCCACCGACGGCGTGCTCCGGCCCTCGGACCACGCCGACTCCGCGCCGCCCTCCGGCGACGACATCGCCTCGCCCCGCCTCGGGGTCGTGGGCTGGCTGCGCTGGGGATGGCGTCAGCTGACCAGCATGCGCACCGCCCTCGTGCTGCTGCTGCTGCTGGCCATCGCGGCGGTCCCCGGTTCGCTCGTGCCGCAGCGCAGTGCCGACCCGAACGGTGTCACGCAGTACTTCACCGACAACCCCGACCTCGCGCCGGTGCTCGACAAGCTCAGCCTGTTCGATGTCTACACCTCGCCGTGGTTCTCGGCGATCTACATCCTGCTGTTCATCTCGCTCATCGGCTGCGTGCTCCCGCGCACCAAGCACCACTGGAAGGCCCTGCGCTCGCAGCCCCCGCGCACGCCCGCGCGCCTCTCGCGACTGGACGATCACCGCACCGTCACCGTGCCGGTGCCGGCGGGGCAGGATGCCGCCTCCGTCGCGGCCGCGGCCGTCGACAGCGCCTCCGCGCAGTTGCGGAAGGCCGGCTACCGCGTGGCCCGTTACGACGGGCGCGGCACTTTCTCGGCCTCGGCCGAGCGCGGGTACCTCCGCGAGACCGGCAACCTCGTCTTCCACGCCGCGCTGGTAGGCGTGCTCATCGCCGTCGGCGTGGGCGGCGGCTTCACCTACACGGGCCAGCGCGTGCTCGTGGAGGGTCAGGCGTTCACCAACAGCCTGCTGGACTACTCCTCGTTCAACCCCGGCCGCTTCGTCGATAGCAACGCCCTCGCGCCGTACTCGATGACCCTCGACCGCTTCGACGTGCGCTACGTGCCGCCGGGGCAGCCCGGGTCGGGGCAGGCCGGCGACTTCGCCGCCAACGTCACGACCCTGACTCCCGACGGCGAGCGTCAGGACGGCCAAGTGCGCGTCAACCACCCGCTCGACGTGCAGGGCGACCGCGTCTACCTGCTCGGCAACGGGTACGCCCCCACGGTCACGATCCGCAACGCCCAGGGCGAAGAGGTCTTCCACGACTCGGTCGCCTTCCTCCCGCAGGATGCCAACATGACCTCGCTCGGCGTCGTCAAGGTCGCCGACGGGATGCCCGAGCAGCTCGGTCTCATCGGGTTCTTCTACCCGACGATGGACACCCTCGACAGCGGAGCACTCACGTCGACGTTCGGCGATCTCGAGTACCCCGTCCTGACGCTGCGCGTCTACGCCGGAGACCTCGGCATCGACGACGGCACCCCGCGGTCGGTCTACACCCTCGATCCCAGCGGCATGACGCAGATCGCCGGCGGCGACAGCGGGACCCCCGCCCTGCGACTCATGCCCGGCGAGACCCAGGACCTGCCGAACGGCCTCGGCACCATCACGTTCGAGAACGAAGCGCCCGCCGGGGCGACGGGATACCAGGGTTCGGTCAAGCGCTTCGCGTCGCTGTCGATCCACCGCGATCTCGCCGGCCCCTGGGTGCTCGGGTTCGCCACGCTCGCGACCCTCGGTCTGCTCGCGGCGCTGTTCGTGCCGCGTCGACGCATGTGGGTCAAGGCGACCCCGAAGGAGGGAGCGGTCCTCGTCGAGTACGCCGGTCTCGCCCGCGGCGAGGACCCCACTCTCGCCGCCGCCGTCGACCAGGTCGTCGAGCGCCACCGCCCCTCGCTTCCGGTCCCGGAAGATCAGACCCGCCCCGACACCGGAAAAGTAGACTGACACCATGCCCGGAACCGACCCGCTCCTCCTCGATGAGATCTCACTCCTTCTGGTGTGGACGGCCGTCGCGATCTACGTGCTCGCCTTCATCGCTTACGCGATCGACCTCGCACGGCGCTCCGACCTTGCGCTGAAGGCCAAGGACGAGGTCGTCGCGCGCGAACTCGTCACGGCGGGCGGCGGCGGTGTGCTCGGCGCGTCCTCGGGGTCGACGGCATCCGGGAACACCCCCGCGAAGCCGCGCTACCTGTGGGCACGCATGGGCACGGCCCTCACGGCCCTCGGCTTCCTCTTCCACCTCGCCGGCACCGTGCTGCGCGGAATCGCCGCCGAGCGCGTGCCGTGGTCGAACATGTACGAGTTCGCCCTGACCGGTGTGCTGCTGGTCGTCGCGGTCTACCTCATCGTGTTGACGCGCTTCGATCTGCGCTTCCTCGGCTCGCTCATCACCGGCCTCGCGGTCGTGCTGCTCGGCGGCGCGACGCTGGCGTTCCACGTCGACGTCGTGCCCCTGGCCGACCCGCTGAAGTCGGTGTGGCTCGTCATCCACGTCTTCGTCGCTTCGCTGGCCACCGCCCTCTTCGCCCTCGCGTTCGGTCTGTCGGTGATGCAGCTGCTGCAGACGCGGCGGGAGCGCAAGATCGCCGCCGCCGCCGCCTCGGATGCCGCCGCTCCGCGCCGCAGCTTCCTGCAGACGCTGCCGACCGCCGACGCCCTCGAGTCGCTCGCCTACCGCTTCGCGATCGTCGGCTTCATCTTCTGGACCTTCACCCTCATCGCCGGGTCCATCTGGGCCAATGACGCGTGGGGCCGCTTCTGGGGGTTCGACACCAAAGAGGTGTGGACCTTCGTCATCTGGGTCCTGTACGCCGGTTACATCCACGCCCGCGCGACGCGCGGCTGGCGCGGTACCCGCTCGGCCTGGCTGTCGATCATCGGCTTCGCCGCCGTGCTGTTCAACTTCACGATCGTCAACGTCTTCTTCAAGGGCCTGCACGCCTACTCCGGTTTGACGTCCTGACGCCCGAGCTCCCGCGGCGCGGGGAGAAAGACGCGGTGCAGCACCCCGTCGGGGTCGTAGCGGCGTGCCAGTTCGCGGACGCGCTCGCCGGTCGCGCCGGGGAACGCGCGGGCGAACGTCGCCTCTGACGGGTGGCTCTCGAAGTTTCGGTAGGCGCCGAGCGCGTGGGACCAGAGCGGCCGAGCCACGGCCGCGAGTTCGCCGGCTCCGCGGGGAGGAAACAGCGTCACCGTCACCAGCACCTCCGCGTCGCGGTGCCAGAACGCGGTGGCGTCGCGAGCGATGTCGGCCGCCGCACCGCCGACGCCCCGGACCTGCACGAAGGGCCCCGACGGGTGGCGAGCGATCTCGATGAGGGCGGGCGCGGACTCGGCGGTGAACGCCGCCAACAGCGCATTGGTCGTGGCGGACGGCTGCTGACCGACGTTGGCGTGCAGGTGCCCGGCCGGCACGAGATCGGTGTAGCGGGCATTCTGCAGTCCTCCGGCGTGCACCCCGGGTCGGGCGAGCAGAGGGGCGAGCGCTGCGTGGGCGCGAGGCGCATCGGTACCCGCGAAGACCGCGGTCAGGACCAGCACGAGCCGGCCGCCGGATGCCGCCAGCACGCCGCTCATCGTGAGCTCTCGCGGCGCAGCCTGCAGGAACCGTGACCACTCCACGAGCGCGCGGCCGTCGCGGTCGATCTCGATCACGACCTGCCCGACCTGGATGCCGGGGAGTTCCATCGCCTCGATGTCGAGGTCAGTGACCACGCCGACGAAGGAGCCGGCGCCGCGGACGGCCCACAGCAGGTCGGGGTTCGCCTCGTCCGCGCGCACCAGCTCACCGGACGGCAGGACGACGGTGGCCGCACGCACGTGGTCGATGGTCAGGCCGTACCGACGTACCAGCCAGCCGATGCCGCCCGCGGTGGCCAGGCCTCCGACTCCGACGTTGCCGTGATCGCCCGAACTGATCGCGAGCCCGTGAGGTGCCAGGGCGACGGCGATCTGCGCCCAGCGCGCGCCGGCGTCCACCCGGACGAGCCCGGTCGGGCGATCGAGGACCGTGACGGCATCCATTCGACTGAGGTCGACGACGATGCCGCCGTCGTTCGACGAGGTCCCCGCCAGTCCGTGGCCGCCACTGCGGATCGAGACCGGAAGATCGGTGCCGGACGCGTACGCCATCGCCTGCTGCACCTCGCTCGGTGAGCTCGGCAACAGGATCTGCGCCGGTGAGTGAGGGGTCGTGTAGGTGGACCGCAGGTACCGGTAGGCGTCGTCGGCCGGGGTGACGGTGACGAGCGAGGAGGGCAGCGTCGTCATCGGGCGCTCCGTTCTCGAGCGACGCTCGCTCTCACCGCGGGGACGACCTCGGTCGCGAAGAGCTCTGTCTGTCGCAGGGTGTCGCCGGTCGGCCAGAACACGAACGTGTCGAAGCCGAGGGTGACGACCGCGTCGGTCAGGAACGCGGTCCAGCCGGCGACGTCGCCGATCAGCCCCTGCCGGGCATCGTGGCGCGTGGGCGTACCCGCCGCGGTGAGGGTGCCGGTGACGTTGGAGAGGCGTCGGATGTCAGCCGGATCCCGCCCCGCGGAGCGAGCAGCCTCGTCGATCGTGCGCTGTTTCGCGGGCACGTCTGCGGGCGGAACGTAGACGTTCAGCGGCGAGACCCATCCGTCGGCCTTGCGTCCGACCAGTCGCAGCATGCGCGGCTTCTGTGCGCCCAGCCAGACGTGCGGCGGCTGCGCGGCGGCCGGGCCGGCGGAATACGACACGCGGTGTTCGTCATTGCCACCCTCGACATGCCCTCCGCGCAACGCTGCGCGAAGGATGCCCATCGCCGCGTCGCTGTAGGCGACCATCGCCGCGACTTCGCGCCGCGGCATCCCCATTCCGGCGATCGCGTCGGGGAACGGGCCGCCTCCCACCCCGAGCTGCACCCGTCCGCCGTTCAAGATCGAGAGCGTGGACGCCGCTTTGGCGAGCATCGCGGGCGGTCGCAGCTGCAGATCGGCGACGTCGGGCATGACCGTGATCCGGCTGGTCGCCGCGGACAGGTAGGTGAGCAGCGTCCAGGTATCGAGATGGGACGGCTGGTAGGCGTGGTCCTGCACGGCCAGGAGGTCGAGGCCCAGCGCGTCGGCGCGCTGGGCCAGCGCGAAGGCCTGATCGATGCCGTGGACCGTCGGGTCGATGCTCACGCCGAAGACCGGCTCGTGACCGTAGTCGGTCATGGGATTCCTCCGTATTTGAGATAGCGTCAAGTTACCGATCACTCGTAACTTGACGCCTCGTCAATTTATTCCGACCGGAGGACCGACCATGCGTGCCGACGCTCTGCGCAACATCGAACGCATCCGCACCGCCGCCGCTGCGGCGTTCGCCGAGCACGGCCTCGATGCCCCGCTCGACGACATCGCGCGGCGCGCCGGCGTGAGCGCGGGAACCATCTACCACCGGTTCGGAAGTCGCGAGGGTCTCATCGACGCCGTGGTGGCCGATATCGCCGCCGAGAAGCTCGCCGGTGCGATCACCGCCATCGTCGGCGACACGCCCTGGCAGCGCTTCGCCTCCTACGTCATGGCGCTGGGCGAGGCGCAGGCCACCGATCCCACGTTCAACGAGGTCATGGCGCGTCGGATCGCCGACGCCCCGGCGCTGAGCGCGGTCAACGGTCGTGCGGTGGCGCGCGGCGCGTCGCTGATGCGGGCTGCTCAGGCCGACGGCACTCTCCGCGAGGACGCCGAGCCCTCCGACCTCGACCGGCTGATCTGGCTCAA
>NZ_CAKKMM010000203.1:0-7055 GCF_918698205.1 Microbacterium sp. Bi128
TTACGAGGCGGTGCGCACGCTCGTCGGGAGAGGGCTGGGCTACGGCATCCTCGTGCAGCGTCCCGCGAACCCGGCGAGCTACGAGGGCTACCCTGTCGCCATGAAAGAGATCTCGCCGCCCGTCGACCCCGTCGGCATCGACGTGATCTGGTCGGCCACGATCGATCCCCCCGATCGCGTGCGGGCTCTCATCTCGTTCGCCCGCTCGATCAGCTGGACGTCGGCGTGAGCGCGCTGGTGTGGGCCGTGAAGCGCTCGCTCCTGGGATACGTGCGCGGCATGAGCGATGGCACGGTGACGACGGCCGGGGGCGTACACGAGGGGGACGCCGGCTTCGTCTTCCCGGGCGAGGGTCAGATCTTCTCCGGCAGCGTGACGTTGACCGGGCACGGCGGGATGATGCGCGTGGTCCTGGCCGACCCGGCGCTCGTGCCCCGCGGAGACACCTGGATGCTGGAGATCGCCGCCCCCGACGACGGCGCGGCGCGACTGCCCTTCGCCACGGTCGCCGCGTTCGACGGCTCGACGGGCACGGGGGTCGCGCTCACCGCCGACGGCGCCGACCTGTTCTTCGGACCCTACGAGGCGGGCACGCCGCTCGAGGACTTCACGATCCGCGCGTGAACGCGAACGGGGGCCGGATCACTCCGAGCTATCCAGGATGCCGCGCACCCGCGCCCGCGCCTCGGTGAAGTCGTACGAGCCGACGAGCGCCGAAGCCATGCGCACCGGGTCGCCGAAGAAGAAGTACTCGTACAGCGACTGCCGACCCGCGAACCCCGAGACGGCGGCGTCCGCCGCGAGACGGAACAGCGCCGTGCGCTCGCGCGCGCCGAGCGTCGCCGACTGCAAGTACTGCTCGAGGTCGCCGTGGGCATCAGCGGGGAAGTCGGCGGCGCTCGGGGTCGCCATGAGTCCCGACGCCCCCAGGGTGCGGATGATCTCCGTCAGCCGCGGCGAGACGTGGGTGGGGTACCAGTTGCGCGCCGCATTCAGCGTCGCCCAGCGGGGCAGGAAGACCCCGAACTCGTTCGCCTCGCCGTCGACCTCGGCGGCACGGAGCATGGCCCGCTCGATCTCGACGTAAGTGATGAGCTCCGCCAGCTGCTGCTGGATGTGCGGGAAACCCTGGATGCCGATCGCCTCCGCCATCGACGAGGCGAGGCCCAGGAAGAACTCGGTCTTGACCAGCGTGCGCGTGACGACCTGGTGCGTCATGAGCGCGCCCGCACCGGTCTCGGTGTACAGCGCGTTGCACAGATCGGGGCGCCCCAGCACGAACACGCGCTCGGCCGGGACGAAGACGTCGTCGAAGACGGCGACGGCATCCATCTCGTCGAACCGGGCCGCGAGGGGTTCATCGAAGGCGGGGCCGCCGCGGTGGAGCGGCGTGCGGCAGTGCAACCGCAGGCCGGGGGCGTCCGTGGGGATCGCGAAGGCGAAGCTGTAGGCGGCGTCCTCGGGCGCGTTGCGCAGCACCGTCGAGGGCAGCACGAGCAGTTCGTCGGCGACCGGTGCCGAGGTCGCGAGCATCCGCGCTCCGCGCACGACGATCCCGTCGGCGCGCTCCTCGACCACGCGCGCCGCGAGCGCTCCATCACCCTGGCGGACGGCGGGCACCGCGCGGTTGACCTGCGGCGGGAGGAGAGTGTGCGAGAGCACGAGGTCGTCGGTGCGCACGCGCTCGGCGTACGCGGCGACGCGCTCGGCGTAGGCGTCCCCTGCCCGCGCGAAGAACGCGGACGAGCCGGCGAAGGCGGCGAGCGCGGACGACAGGTAGTCGCCCGTGCGCCCGAGGAATCCCGCGCTCTCCCCCGCCCACACCTGCATCCCCCGGCGCCGGCGGGCCAGGTCGTCGGCGGAGCGCGGCACGAGGTGCGCGATCGGCTCGGCCTCGCCGGCGTCGCCCGCGAACGTGACCTCCTCGCGGTGGGCCGGGTCGTGCGACAGATCCGCGAGGCGGGCGTAGGCGCGCGCGACCGGCGCGAACGCCGGATGCTCGGCAACCCGCGACGTGACCACCTCGCCGTCGACGTGGATCTCGGGATGCCGCGAGTTCAGGCGAGCGAGGTAGTCGGAACCGGGGCGTGCGGGCATGGGGGAACCTTTCGAACGGCGAAACCGGGACGCGGGAAGGGGGACGCGGCCGGATCAGAACAGCAGCTCGTGGCCCCGAGGGGCCTCGTGCACGGTCGTGAACTGGCCGTTGACGAAGCCCAGGGCATCGCCGGCGCGATAGCCGAAATCGGCGACCTTCCCGACGAAGAGCGTGTGGTCGCCGCCGTCGTACTCCGCCCACGGCTCGCATTCGAACCAGCTGAGCACACCCGCGAGCCGCGGAGCCCGGTGCCCGTCCTCCCACACCGGCTCGACCTGCGGTCGACCCGCGAAGGTCAGCGCCAGCCCCTGCTGCTCGGCGCCGAGGATGTTGATCGTGAAAGGGGTGTCGTGCAGCATCTCGTGCGTGCGCACCGTGCGCTGGATCGAGACGAGCACGAGCGGCGGGTCCATCGACACCGACGTGAAGGAGTTGACGGTGATGCCGTGCCGAAGCGGGTCGCCCGCGGCATCCATCGTGTCGAAGGTGACCACGGCCACACCCGTCGCGAACCGACCGAGCCCGCCGCGGAAGAAGTGCGCGGTCGGGCGGAACAGTGTCGACTCGGGCGGAAACGTCCCGAGGGAACTCATCATCATGGGCGGGGTCCTCTCTGACCGGCTGGGTCCATGGTGCGCCGCATGGGGCGTCATCGTCTGGTGAATGCGCGTGCGGGGCTTGGCCCTCAGCGCCGCGATCAACGCCGCCGCCGGGCGCGCGATGCCCGGGGCGACGTACGCTGTGGGTGTCCGAGCCAATGGAGGCTCGCTCGATCACATCGATGTGAGGTGAGTGGCGATGCAATCCCCGATGCCGTCCACGGTCGCTCCCGGCCTGATCCGCGAGCACGCCCTGGGCAAGGAACAGTGGCAGGCGATCGCCTCGCGCTCATTCGTCCCTCTGACGGTGGATTCCCCCCGGGGTACCCCGTTCAGCGCCCATATGGAGGGGCGGGTCAGCGACGGCATCCTGTTCTCCACCGTCCGCGCCAGCGGGCACTCGGTGACCCGTTCGCAGGACCTCGTCGACGCGTCCGCGGAGTCGTACGTCAAACTGACGCTGCAGCTCAGCGGCACCGGCGTCCTGACACAAGACGACCGGACGGCGCTGCTCTCTCCCGGCGACATCGTCCTCTACGACACCAGCCGCCCGTACACCCTCGCCTTCGCCGACGACCTCGCGGCCGTGGTCGTGATGTTCCCGCACCGCATGATCAACATCGACGCGACGATCCTCCGCGGTCTGACGGCGGTGCGGATCCCCGGCGACCAGGGGTTCGCCCGCGCGGTCGGGCACTTCCTCGCGGGGCTGGCCAGCGCGCTGCCGACCCTCGACGAGGCCACCGGCGTGCAGGTGACGCACAACACGATGGACCTGATCGCCACGATGGTCGGACAGGAGTTGCGCGACGCCCCGTGGTCGGACCCGCACGCGGAGC
Source organism: Microbacterium sp. Bi128 (assembly GCF_918698205.1). Taxonomy (NCBI): domain Bacteria; kingdom Bacillati; phylum Actinomycetota; class Actinomycetes; order Micrococcales; family Microbacteriaceae; genus Microbacterium; species Microbacterium sp. Bi128. The sequence continues at coordinate 3,537 of NZ_CAKKMM010000203.1, forward strand.
TGATGTTCCGCATCGACACGTTCATCAACGCGCACCTGCACGAACCCGACCTGGGCCCCGAGCGGATCGCCGCGGCCGCGTACATCTCCACGCGGCACCTGCACACGCTGTTCCAGCGACGGGGGACGACGGTGTCGCACTGGGTGCGCGACCGCCGGCTCGACCACGTGCGCCGCGATCTCCGCGACCCGCGGCACGCCCGCGAGGGGGTGGCGGCGGTGGCGGCGGCGTGGGGCTTCACCGACCCGTCGCACTTCAGCAAGCTGTTCCGCGCCCAGGTGGGCGTCTCGCCGAGCGAGTACCGGGTCGCCCTGGTCGGCTGAGCCGATGCGACACGCGCGCCGAGGGGTTGCGGCGTCCGCGACCGTCGTGCGGTGCGCACAGCAATGCGCCGCGCGGGGCGCACAGCAACGCGCCGCGCGGGGCGCACAGCAACGCGCCGGGGCGGGAACTCTCGTCCCACCCCGGCGCGCACACTCACACTCGGACGAGTTGCTCCGCGGCGAACGTCATCACGACCGCGCCGTTGGTGGCGTAGTTCGGCACATCGGCCTGGACCGCCTCCCCCTCGGGGGAGGCGAGAGCGGCACCGAGGTCGTCCGCGGAGTCGAAGGTGGCCTCGAACACCGCGAAGTACGGCGCGGGAGCGGGCCCCGGGTCGACCGACAGCGTGAACGAGATCTCGCGCACGCCGGGGAGCTTCTCGCACAGCGGCAGATGCACCGCGCGGTAGTGCTCTTCGAAGGCGACCCGGTCCACCGGCTCGGGGTAGAGCACGAGCAGCTTATGCATGGGCGGGCTCCTCGCTCGTGTCGCGGGTCGCGGTGCGGGCGATCGCCGCGGCGGCCGTCTCGGGCGACCCGACGACGTCGTCCCACTGGGCGATCGGATCGTTGAAGTTCTGGGTGAACTCATCCGCCAGGGTCGGCGACTGGCTCATCGCCCCCAGCAGGTCGATCATGTGCGGCGCCGGGGGCACCTGGACCATGAGGTTCGTCCAGTCGCTGACCTTCTCGACGCGTTCGCGACGCCGCTCGGCCGCGCGGCGGCCGAGATCGGCACCGAATCCGAGATCCTCGAGGATCTCCTGGCCGACGGTGTACCCCGAGTACGAGGCCGAGTTCCCGCCCTGCCCGATCACGGGATCGAGCACGGAGTGCACGTCACCGGCCGCGATGACCACGGTGCCGTTGTCGAGCACGCGATAGTCGTTGCGCAGCACCGGGCGCACCGCGCCCTGCAGGAGGTCCTGCGGACGCGCGAGCGCGAAGGTGGATTCGTCGATCCGCGCGGCGACGGTCGGGTGGTGCTGCCGCATCTTCTCGAGGACGAGTCGGCGGAACGCCTCGGGGTCGTCGTCGTAGCGCGCGTCGGCGAGCACCTCGGTGTCTCCGCCGATGACGTTCTCGAACAGCAGCGCGTGGGTGTGCCCGGCGAAGCTGTAGAGGGGAATGTCGAGCAGCTCCCCGTGACCGGGCGCGATGCTGAGCGTCACGCTCTTGGTGTCCTCCTCCGCGACACCGTGCCAGAGGCCGACCATCAGGCGGCGCTGGGGCCCGGCGTACGGGGTCTTGGCCTCGTTGATGCCGAAGAAGTCGCCGAGGGACTTCTTGCCCGAGGCCACCACGAGGGCGTCGTGCTTCTCGCTCAGCGCATCGAGATCCTCGGCCTCGACGGAGCGGATCTCGATCCGCCCTCCGCGGTCCTCGAAGTCGCCCATGAGCGTTGGCTGGTAGATCCGGTAGTCCACCGCCCGCGAGGGGCTCTGGAAGTTGCCGCGGAAGAACAGCTCGGCGCCGCCCACCCAGTGGTGGTGGCAGAAGTAGCCGAACTCCTCGACGGGCCAGTGGTCGACGCCCAGCTCGCGTTCGCGTTCGATCGTGACCGCGTGGTGGGCGACGCTGTTGGGCAGTCGCCCCTCGGCCACCTGGTCGGCGGTGCGGTCGGTGTAGATGGTGACGGGGATGTCGTGCTGCCGCAGCAGAAGGCCCAGATGCAGGCCCGCCGTTCCGGCGCCGACGACGCCGATGTTCGTCATGCGTCCTCCTGTGGATGCTCTCTCACGGAGCGCTTCTCTGCGCGCCGCGTGCCCCCGACGGTAGGTCCTCGGGCACGGATGCAGAATCCTCCCGCCCCACCGTCACACCCACGCACCAGACACCGGCGTCGAGGGACCAGCCGCGCCCGTCGCGGCGGAGAGCGGGAGCGCGAGAGCTACCGACGACGACGAACGGCCGGGGCACTCGAGGGTGCGTCCCGGCCGTTCGTGTCACGCGGTGGCGTTCGATCAGTCCTCGTCGTCGCCGTCTTCGTCGTCCTCGTCGTCGTCGCTGACGATCTCGATGTCCTCGACCTCGAGCTCGGGGGTCAGCTGCACGTGCACGAGGGCGTCGGGGAACGACGTCGCACCGGCGAAGACCACGATGACCGCGTCCGCGAAGACACCGACGCCCACGGCCTCGAGGTCGGTGCGCAGGTCGACGTCGGAGCCGATCTCCTCGTCGCCCAGGGCGTCCTCGATGTCGCTGACGACCTCGTCGACGATCGCGCGCCACCGGTCCTCACTGATGGCCAGGATGTCCGACAGCGACGTCATGATCGCGTCGATGTCGGGGTCGTCGACGTCCTCGATCTCGGGGTCGAGGTCGACCTCGACCTCGACACCGGCGGCATCCAGGTGCGCGAGACCCACGACGGTGTCGTCATCGATCGTCGGCTCGTCGAGCAAGCCGCTGTCGGTGACGCGGCGGAGGAGGTCGTTCAGGACGGATGCAGTCATGAGAAGACGATGTCACGTCCCGGGGCGCGGCGCATCCGTCGGCGTGTCGGGTCCCCGGGCGTTCAGGCCGTGTGCGCGTGCGGTTCACTCGCCGCGCGGCTCGGCGGCCGCCGAGCGGGCGCGGGGCGGGTCAGATCCCGGTCGCGCGCTCCGCGGCCTCGACGACGTTCGTCATGAGGAGGGCGACCGTCATCGGCCCCACCCCGCCGGGGTTGGGCGAGAGGAAGCCGGCGACCTCGGCGACGTCGGGATGCACGTCGCCGAACACGCGGCTCTTGCCGGTCTCGGGGTCGGTCTCGCGGGTGACGCCGACATCGAGGACGGCGGCGCCGGGCTTGACGTCCTCGGCGCGCACGATGTGCTTCACTCCGGCCGCGGCGACGATCACATCGGCCTCGCGCACGTGCTTCGCGAGGTCCGCGGTACCGGTGTGGGTGAGCGTCACGGTCGCGTTGATCTCGCGGCGGGTGAGCAGCAGCCCGATCGAGCGGCCGATCGTCACGCCGCGGCCGACGACGACGACCTCTTTGCCCTTCAGGTCGTAGCCGTTGCGCACGAGGAGTTCGATGACCCCGCGCGGGGTGCACGGCAGGGGCGTGGTGATCGGCGCGTTGACGTTGAGCACGAGACGCCCGAGGTTGGTGGGGTGCAGGCCGTCGGCATCCTTCGCCGGATCGATGCGCTCGAGGATCGCGTCGGTGTCGATGTGCTTCGGCAGCGGCAGCTGGACGATGTACCCG
>NZ_CAKKMM010000204.1:0-7038 GCF_918698205.1 Microbacterium sp. Bi128
GCACCACCCTGACCGGTGAGGGCCTGCAGCACGCCGACGGACACTCGCAGCTGCTGGCATCCACCAACCCCGCCACGGTGTCGTACGACCCCGCCTACGGCTACGAGATCGCCCACATCGTGCGTTCGGGCATCGAGCGCATGTACGGCGGCGAGCACCCCGACCCGAACGTCATGTACTACATGACCGTCTACAACGAGCCGCTGGTGCAGCCCGCCGAGCCCGAGGATGTCGACGTGGACGGCATCGTCCGCGGCATCCACCGCGTGTCCGTCGGCGAGGGCGAGGGTCCCCGTGCCCAGCTCCTCGCGTCGGGTGTCGGTGTGCCGTGGGCGTTCGAGGCCCAGCGTCTGCTGAAGGACGACTGGGGCGTCGTCGCCGACGTGTGGTCGGTCACGTCGTGGAGCGAACTGCGCCGCGACGGTCTCGCCGCCGACGAGCACAACTTCCTGCACCCCGAGTCGGAGCCCCGCACCGCGTACCTCACCGAGAAGCTTCGGGATGCCGAGGGCCCGGTCGTCGCGGTCAGCGACTGGATGCACGCCGTCCAGGACCAGATCCGTCAGTGGGTTCCGCAGCGCTACCTGTCGCTCGGTGCCGACGGATTCGGGTTCTCCGACACCCGTGCCGCCGCGCGCCGGTTCTTCAAGATCGACGGTCCGTCGCTCGTGGTGCGCACGCTCCAGGGGCTCGCGGACGAGGGCAAGGTCGACCGTTCGGTGATCGCCCAGGCCATCGAGAAGTACCGCCTGCACGACGTCAACGCCGGCACGAGCGGGAACGCCGGCGGCGAGGCCTGATCGCGTGACCGATCGCGCGGCCGTCGACGGTTCGGGAGGGAGCGGGGCCACCGCTTCCTCCCGGGCCGCGGACGAGAAAGCCGAGACCCTGGCGTGGTTGCGCCGGATCTCGGGCGACCTCGCCACCGCGACGATCCAGCGGCTCGAAGAGGCGCTGCCCTGGTACGCCGAGATGCCCCCGGCGCGCCGGTCCGCTGTCGGACTGGTCGCGCAGGCGGGCATCACGTCGTTCCTGCAATGGTTCGAAGAACCCGCGTCCACCCCGGCGATCGCCGCCGACATCTTCGCGGCCGCACCCCGTGAGCTGCTGCGCAGCGTCAGCCTGACGCAGACGCTGCAGCTCGTGCGCGTCACCGTCGAGGTCATGGAGGAGCGCGTCGCCGGCCGGAGCGAACGCGTCCGCGAGGCGATGCTGTCGTACTCGCGCGAAGTGGCGTTCGCCGCTGCCGACGTCTACGCCCGCGCCGCCGAGGCCCGCGGCCTGTGGGACGCCCGCCTCGAAGCGCTCGTCGTGGACTCGATCCTCACGGGCGAGGCCGACGACGAACTGCCCAGCCGCATCGCGGCCCTGGGCTGGCACGGCCACGGTGAAGTCGCGGTGCTCGTGGGCACCACTCCCCCTCAGCTCGACGTCGACCACGTGCGTCGCACCTCGCGCAAGCTCGGTGTGGACGTGCTGATCGGTGTGCAGGGTTCGCGTCTCGTGCTCGTCATCGGTCGGGCAGATCTGCCCGTGCGCGGGCGCGAGGACACGACCGAGCTGCCGTTCACCGAGATCGCCAAGCGCCTGGAGCCCGGATTCGGGGCCGGGCATCTCGTGCTCGGACCCGCCGTCGCCGCTCTCGTCGACGCGGGCCAGAGCGCCCGCGCGGCCCTCGCCGGGTTCGCCGTCGCCCGGGCCTGGCGGAACGCTCCGCGTCCCGTCGAGGCCGACGACCTCCTGCCGGAGCGGGCGCTGGCCGGCGACGCGGTGGCCAAGCAGACGCTCGTCGAGCGCGTGTACCGTCCGCTCCAGGCGCACAGCGCCGACCTCGTCGCGACGCTCTGGAGCTATCTCGACAACGGCCGTTCGCTCGAGGCGACGGCCCGCGAGCTGTACGTGCACCCGAACACCGTGCGGTATCGCCTCAAGCGCGTGTCCGAAGTGATCGGGTGGGATGCCACGGGCCCGCGCGAGGCGCTCATCCTGCAGACCGCGCTCATCCTCGGCTCGATGGGGACGGATGCCACGCGACGCCGTGGCACGGCCGCCCGGCGAACTTCGAACCCGCGCTGATGCACGGCGCGCACAAAGACACGCCGATTTCTTGTGCCGATATCTCCAGAAGCCGACGGCGGATCCTTGACAGGATAGGACGGTGATCATCGCCGTCTTCCCCGGACAGGGTTCTCAGACCCCCGGGTTCCTCTCGCCCTGGCTCGAGATCGACGGGACGCGTGAGCGTCTGGCCGCCGCCTCCGAGCACGCGGGCGTCGACCTCATCGCCGCCGGGACGGAGTGGGATGCCGACCGCATCCGCGACACCAGCGTCGCTCAACCGCTCATCGTGGCGGCGAGCCTCCTCTCCTGGAGCGTCCTGCGCGACCGCGCGGGGCAGGGCGCCGACGGCGTTGCGGGCCACTCGGTGGGCGAGTTCGCCGCCCTCGCGGCATCCGGTGTCCTCTCGGACGCGGACGCGCTGCGGCTCGTCGGGATCCGCGGACGCGCGATGGCCGACGCGGCCGCGACCGTCGAGACGGGCATGAGCGCCGTCGTCGGCGGAGACGAGCAGGCCGTGCTGGAGCGCCTCGACGCGCTGGGCCTGACCCCCGCCAACTACAACGGCGGCGGGCAGATCGTCGCGGCCGGCGAGCTGCCGGCCCTCGCCGAGTTGGCCGCCGAGGCGCCGCGCGGAACCCGCGTGATCCCACTGCAGGTCGCGGGTGCCTTCCACACGCGCTTCATGGAGCCCGCGGTCGCGACCCTCCGTGCCGCGGCTGCCGAGGTCTCGGCATCCGCCCCCACCACGACGCTGTGGACGAACTCCGACGGCACCGTGGTCGACGACGGGCGCCGTGCCGTCGACCTCGTGGTCGCTCAGGTCGCCTCGCCCGTCCGCTGGGACCGCTGCATGGCGTCGTTCGCCGAGCAGGGTGTCACGGGCATCATTGAACTCGCACCCGCCGGCGCCCTCACGGGGCTGGCGAAGCGCGCGCTGCGCGGAACCCCCACCGTCGCAGTCAAGACCCCGGACGACCTCGACGCGGCCGTCGCACTCCTGAAGGGAGAGCAGGCATGAGCACCCCCACCCTCCGTCAGCTGCAGGGACCGGCGCACACGCGCATCTACGCGTACGGCGCGGCCCGCGGTGAGAACTACGTCCCCAACGACGATCTCGTCGGCCCGATCGACTCGAGCGACGAGTGGATCCGTCAGCGCACGGGCATCATCACGCGCGTCCGCGCGAACGCCGAGACGGATGCCATCGACCTCGCTTCCGACGCCGCCCGTGAGGCCGTCGAGAAGTCGGGTGTCGCCCCGTCGGACATCGATGCCGTGATCGTCGCGACGATCAGCAATCCGAAGCAGACGCCGTCGGCCTCGGCGATCGTGGCGGACCGGATCGGGGCCAACCCCGCCGCGGCCTATGACGTCAACGCCGCGTGCGCGGGCTTCGCGTACGGCGTCGCCCAGGCCGACGCGCTCATCCGTGGCGGACTCGCCACGCACGTGGTCGTCGTCGGCGCCGAGAAGCTCAGCGACGTCGTCGACCCGACCGACCGGAGCATCTCGTTCCTCCTCGGCGACGGCGCCGGCGCGGTCGTCATCGGCCCGAGCGACACTCCCGGCATCGGTCCCACGATCTGGGGCTCGGACGGTTCGAAAGCCGACGCGGTGGGCATGAACCACACGCTCACGGAGTTCCGCGACGGCGTGGCGCCGTGGCCGACGCTGCGCCAAGAAGGACCCACCGTGTTCCGGTGGGCGGTGTGGGAGATGGTCAAGGTCGCCCGACAGGCCATCGAGGCCGCCGGCATCCAGCCCTCCGACCTCGCCGCGTTCGTGCCCCACCAGGCCAACATGCGCATCATCGACGAGTTCGCCAAGCAGCTCGGACTCCCCGAGACGGTGGTGATCGGACGCGACATCGAGACGACCGGCAACACCTCGGCGGCCTCGATCCCGCTCGCGACGCACCGGCTGCTCGAGGAGCACCCCGAGCTCAGCGGGGGCCTGGCCCTCCAGATCGGGTTCGGCGCCGGACTCGTGTTCGGCGCGCAGGTCGTCGTCCTCCCCTGACGCGCGAGCGTCGAACCCTAGACTTATCGGGGCTCGGGACGACTCCCCGGGTCCGCCCCCAACAACAGGAGAAATCATGGCATTCACCAACGACGAGGTTCTCGCCGGCCTTGCCGAGCTCATCACCGACGAGACGGGCATCTCGGCCGACGAGGTCGCGCTCGAGAAGTCCTTCACCGATGACCTCGACATCGACTCGATCTCGATGATGACGATCGTCGTCAACGCCGAGGAGAAGTTCGGCGTCACCATCCCCGACGACGAGGTCAAGAACCTCAAGACCGTCGGCGACGCTGTCACCTACATCTCGTCGAACCAGTCCTGACCCTCCCGGTGGGGGCTGCGGCCCCCACCGGTCACGACCCCTCGGCCGCACCAAGGATCACACCATGAGCACACCCCGCATCGTCGTCACCGGTATCGGTGCCACCTCGCCCATCGGCGGGACGGCTCCCGAGAGCTGGTCCGCCCTGCTGTCCGGTGCGTCCGGCGCGCGCACTCTCGAGCACGAATGGGTCGAGAAGTACCAGCTGCCCGTCACGTTCGCCGCAGAGGCGCTCGTGCGGCCCGAGACCGTCCTCGACCGCCCCATCGCCAAGCGCCTCGACCCGTCTTCGCAGCTGGCGATGGTCGCGGCGAAGGAAGCGTGGGAGGACGCGGGCGCGCCCGACGTCGATCCCGACCGCCTTGGCGTCGACTTCGCCACCGGAATCGGCGGCGTGTGGACTCTCCTCGACGCGTGGGACACCCTGCGTGAGAAGGGCCCGCGCCGCGTCATGCCGATGACGGTGCCGATGCTGATGCCCAACGCGGCGGCCGGCAACCTGTCGCTGCACTTCAACGCCCGCGCCTTCGCGCGGACCGTGGCCTCGGCGTGCGCGTCGAGCACCGAGTCGATCGTCAACGCGGTGCAGCACATCCGTGACGGCCTCGCCGACATCGTGATCGCCGGTGGCACCGAGTCGGCGATCCACCCCATCACGATCGCGTCCTTCGCCTCGATGCAGGCGCTGTCCAAGCGCAACGACTCTCCCGAGACGGCATCGCGTCCCGCCAGCATCGACCGCGACGGCTTCGTCATGGGCGAGGGTGCCGGTGTGCTGATCCTCGAGACCGAGGAGCACGCGAAGGCGCGCGGCGCCAAGATCTATGCCGTCATCGCCGGCGGCGGCGTCACCGCCGATTCGTACCACATCACGGCGAACGACCCCGAGGGTCGGGGCGCGGCACGTGCCGTGCGCATGGCGCTCGAGATGGCCGGCGCCTCCCCCGACGACGTCAGCCACATCAACGCCCACGCGACCTCGACGCCCGTCGGCGACCCGAACGAGTATCAGGCGCTGCGGGCCGTGTTCGGCGCGCGGGTCGACGAGATCCCGGTCTCGGCGACGAAGGCCTCCACGGGTCACCTTCTCGGCGGCACGGGTGCCCTCGAGGCCATCTTCACGGTGTTGGCGCTGCGTGACCGCGTCGCTCCGCCCACGATCAACCTCACCGAGCAGGACCCCGAAGTGCCGTTCGCGCTGTCGGGCGCGCCGGTCGAGCTCGGCGCGGGCGACCACCTCGCCATCAGCAACTCGTTCGGCTTCGGCGGCCACAACGCCGTCGTCGCGATCGCCTCGGTCTGATCGCTGCCGAACGCCCCCGGCATCCCCCGACTGCTACGGGGATGACGGGGGCGTTCGGTGTTTCATCGAGCAAGGGATACGCGGTCCCGGTGCCGGGAAATACTCACCGGCCTCCGGTAATGGCGCCTCCCCCACTCGACATCTCTCAGCCGACCTTGTGCAACCAGACGACGTGCTGGTCGTCACCGGCGTGGCGGAAGGGCTCGAGCTCCTCGTCCCAGGCGGACCCGAGGGCGACGTCGAGCTCGCGCTGCAGTTCGAAGGCATCGCCCGCGGCGACCTCGAGGGCGTAGCGCACGCGGTCTTCACCGATGACGACGTTTCCCGCGGCATCCGTCTGGGCGTAGTGGATGCCGAGACCCGGTGTGTGCATCCATCGGCCGCCGTCGCTGCGCGGCGTTGGGTCTTCGCTCACCTCGAAGCGCAAGTGCTCCCACCCGCGGATGGCACTGGCGAGCGCGGCTCCGGAACCGACCGGGCCCTCCCAGTAGAACTCCGCCCGCCTGCTGCCGGTAAGGACTGGCTGCTCGGACCAGTCGAAGTTGACCGCACGGCCGAGAGCGCGTCCCACCGCCCACTCCAGGTGGGGGCACAACGCGCGCGGCGCCGAGTGGATGAGAATCACTCCGCGCGAAGACGTGGTCGCCATGGTCTCTCCTTCGTCAGGTACGTCTTCCCCTACGACCTGCGCGAGAGCGGTGGCGGCTGTTCGGTTGTCTCGGTCATTATCGCCCGCAGATAACGAAATCACAACACTGTGATCGCTCAGGCGAACCAGAGCTTCCAGTAGAGGGCGAAGTTCCGGTTGCCGTACGACGAGCAGGCGTCGCCTGAGCCCCAGCGCGCATCGATCGCGGCGGCGTTCGGTTGATACGGCGTGTAGTTGTAGAGCGCGGCGGTCGCGTGGTTTCGGATCTCGATGTCGGTGCCCCCGCACGCGGGGTCGGGCGAGTAGGCGATGTAGTGCGTGCCGGGCTGCCGCATGAAGTCCGAGGCGCGGTAGGCCGCGAGGTCGGTGGCACCCTGCGCCACCTGGGCGGCGAATCCCGCGCGACCCGGATCGCACGGCGCATCGTCGGGGCAGCGCGCACCCATCGCCGCGCCGAGCGCCTCGGCCGACGGCGCGCGGGCGATCCGACCCGACACGAGGCTCTGCTCCTTCTGCAACGTCACCAGCAGCACCTTCGCGGAGATTCCGCACGCGCGCTGCACGCGGTCGATGATCTCGGCCGCGGTGAACTCGCCTCCGTCGTACGCGTCGCAGACGGTCTCGCCGGTGTCCTCCGACACGATCGCTTCCCGCGGGGGCAGAGTGCTGCGCAGGACATTC
>NZ_CAKKMM010000205.1:0-7012 GCF_918698205.1 Microbacterium sp. Bi128
GACCTGTTTGGTTCGTCTGAGACGCTTCAGACAATCCGCCTCGCTGAGACTGTCAAGCGAATCGTCTCCCCTGATCATCTGACAGAACGGCCGATCGAGCCTGCAGTGGCAGCGGGTATGGCGGAGCTACGCAAAGCTGATTCCCCACGCGCGGTCCTGGTACAGGAAATCAAAGCTCTCCTGCGCGATCCCAACGGCGACATTTCGTTGGAGGACCTGGTCAAAGACGTCGTGAGGCCAATTCGAAGCGCCTTGAACGATCCGGAGAAATTCCCAACGTCCCTACCGTCCACGATTACCAACTCCCGGCCGGAGTTTGCGAGGTACTTCATTAAGCAGATTCAGGAGTACGACAAGGTCCTAGAGCCTGCTTTCCGGCTCATCCAGCTCGGAGCGATGTACGGCTTGGGACGTCATGAGCCCATTTGGACGCGCCTCGTTCAAGACCTGGCGGCCACCGCGCAGCAGAACTCAGGCAACACCGCTCTTTTGGCGCTACGGGGTTACCCTCTCGTTGTTACCGCCCACATAGCCAGCATGGCAGCCATCGCACGTGACAACTACGGCGCTCTTCGGGCATTTGTGGCGGACCCGGAGGCACGGACCATTAACGGCAAAATCCCTGTCGTGTTGGACTCGGGCCCTCGGAAGGTAGTTAGCGAGGTCCAGTGGATACCGTCTGCGCTTGTGATCTCTGAAGATAAGGGCGTCGAGGCGGACGATGATCTGATCGAGGGACTCCTCAAAGGAAGCATCGGGAAGCGGCACACCCCTATTTCCGATCACATCTACCGGCTCTTGATGCCACTTTTTGAGGACTACGTCGGGGACGAGAACGAATACGCCGAAGTGTTCGACAGAGCCGAGGTATTTATGGACCTAATAGCAGCCGACGCCGCAGCCGTAAACGCCGATCAGTATTGGGGGTGGCGCGGAGGATACGGTCGGTACACATGGAAATACATGCGAGCGAAGAACCCTCCTGAGAAGGCACTCAGCGCTGCCTTCGAAGCCTCACCCGACGGTTGGTCGCCGCTTCTGGACGGGGTCTTCGGCGGCTCCACGGAGCGGACCATGGCCGCATTTGCAGAAGTGATCTCCGGCGCTGAAACGGTACGCCAGAACCAGTGGTAGTTAGGCGAGTGCCGCAGCGAAGGAAGGTGCGGCCCACGCCGTTAGCTGACAGTCCGGTGGGCCGAGCTTCTGACTCGATCCAGCCATGAAGCGTCATAGCGCCGAACGGTGGAGAATATTCAAAGCAGATCCGTCGGAGTCGAAGACCATTCGCCATAGGAATAGAGGCGCACTGCCGTCCAAACCTCTCCGGGCGTTACTCGCGAGCGCTTGACATGATACGCCGAAGACCGAGTACTCGCATGTCCTCTAAGGAGGCAGCGATGGCCGTAACAGCTAGCGAGGCTCGACGCGACCTTGTCCGCCTAATAGAGCGGGTGAACCTCGACGGCACCGAGATCGAGATCGTGTCCAAACGTGGATCCGCGGTCTTGATGTCGAAGGACGAGTTCGACGCGCTGGTGGAGACAAGCTACCTGCTGAGCTCCCCTGCGAACGCCCACCGCCTCATGTCCGCACTGGAATCTGTCCGTGGGGGCGATACCGTCCCACATGAGCCTTCGAGTGCCTCATAGCGGTGGACGACCTATAGCTGGATGGCCTGGTCTAGCTGGATGGCCTGGTCAAGAATCTTCGTTACTCTCCCGAGCCCTTCCGGGTCCACCGGCGGCGAAAGCGCGTACTTCGGAGAGCCTCTTGAGCCGCACCTGTGGAAGCATCACTTCCACTTCTGCAGGAGGCACTGCATCCTCATGAAGCAAGTAGTCCGGGTTCACATCGAATACTGTCGCGATGGCGCGCAGGCACTTGTCCGGGACCACCTGGACCTGACCGTCCTTGAGGCTCGACCATCTGGCGCGGGAGACGTGGACGCCTTTTTTGCGCCGGCCTCAATCGCCGGATGGTCGTACGGCCGACCCGACTCGTCCATTATGGAATCCAGAAGCAGATTGACCTTCCGCGCAAGCATCTGAGCTCGCCGGACTTTCTCCTCTTCGGTGAGCTTCCGTTTCACAACCGAGCGGGAGGTTGGGGTCGTGCTGTTCTCCGCCACGACTGGCTGACGCTCTCGCGGATGATTGCGCACATGATTGAGGTCGATGGCGTCGAGATGCTTCTCACTAATGGGTGTCACTATAGGCAGCGTCGGATAGATCCGCTACACACCGACATTGAGTTGCTCGCTCAGGTCGTGCCGCAGTTCCCAGTCCATTAGATCTGGGCCCCGACGCCGGAAGTGTCATGAAGTTGTGGTGCATTTCGGTGCAGAAGTACCTGCGAGCAACTGTGCCAATCTGTGAGCAAAGCGGTCAAAATCGCTGATTCTTAGGGACTTTCGATCCAAGACTCTGAACCCGTTTGTGCGCCGCAATGGGTTCAAATCCCATCCCGCCCCGAACTTCAAACGTGCAGGGTCATCAGATCAAAGAAACTATCGTGAAGCACATGGTTCGGCGGTGGCCACGCTACAGGGAGCCCGCTGGGTTGGATTCTGGCGGCGGCCTCCAGCAATAGCGCCAGTCGCGGCTCTGAAAACGGGGCCACCGTGGGCGATGAAACGACCAGGATTGCAGCGCCGAGCCAGATCCAGCCCAGCCAGCCGACGGCATCGTCGACGACTGCCCTGTAGTGACGCATGCTGACGTCGCGTCTGTTTTCACCTCGGACCAGCCACACTTGGTAGCCTGGCGGCGGCGCACCTTGTTGGCGGACAACTCTCAGATCCTGCTGCGACACCGCGGCTGGGCCCGGGTCTTGGGTTGACCGCAACATGCACACGACCGTCGCCCATGTGGACAGTCGCTCTTGTTCATATGGTCCGAGGTTCACTGACCGGCCATGAAATAGATCGGCAAGCGTCGTCCGTGTTTCATCCTCTAGCTGTACTGCCCAGGGAGGTTGGTTAAGCGGCTGATGGGCGGCTGGCCTCCGATTGCGGTGTGGGGCCTATGGTGATTGTAGTGGTGCAGCCATGCCGGGAGGGCGTTTCTGCGGGCTGATTCCGTGGCGTAGAAGCGTTTGAATGCCCACCCGTCGGCCAGGGTGCGGTGGAAGCGTTCGATTTTTCCGTTGGTCTGGGGGCGGTAGGGCCTGGTCTTCTTCGCCTTGATGTTCAGCTCCCGGCAGGTGTCCCGCCAGAGGTGGGATTTGTAGGCTGAGCCGTTGTCGGAGAGAACCCGCTCGACGGTGACGCCGCGGGCGGCAAACCAGGACACGGCCCGCCTGAGCACTCCGACTGCGGTGGCTGCTGTTTCGTCGCTGTGGATTTCGGCGTAGGCGACCCGTGAGTGGTCGTCGATGACGGTGTGCACGTAGGCGATGCCGATCAGCGGGCCACGATGTCTGCTGCGCGGTTTGTCCGGGGTTCCTGCCCGGTTCATGCCGCCTTGTTGCCGGCCGACGTAGCGCCAACCGCCGCCGTCGGGGATGTTCCCTAGCTTCTTCACATCGACGTGGATCATCGCTCCAGGAGTCTCATGCTCGTAGCGGCGGATGACCTCCCCGGTGCGCTTGTCCACGTGATGCAGCCGGTTCAGCCGGCACCGGACCAGAACCGCGTGCACGGTCGAGGCCGGCCTGGCCAGCTTCGCGCCGATCGCGACCGGGCCCAGACGCTGCTTCCAGCGCAGATGCACGACCTTGCGCACCAGCTGCTGCGGCGTCCGGTTCGCCACCCGGTGCGGGCGGGAGGATCTGTCAGCCATACCCGCCTGACCCATCGCGGCGTAGCGGGCCGCCCACCGTTTGGCCGTGGGCCAGGAGCAATTGAACTGCTCGGCAGCCCGGGACACCGGCCAGCCGTGGTCTACGACCAGACGCGCGACGCGCAAACGTTGGCGTGGAGTCAAAGCGGCATTAGCGTGGGACACGAGGACCTCCTGGTCGCTGCAGCGGTTGTCTAAGCAACTCCACTGTGCAACCGGAGGTCCTCACCTTTAGGTCAACGACTCCAGCGAGTCATCACATTCACCGAACCAACGTCCCTGGGCAGTACAGCTAGGCCGCGGCGTGCAGCCGGGGGAGGGCATCGACCAGCGGCGCCAGTTCGGGGACCTCCTGGGCCTCGGCCAGCGCCCGCTCCAGCGTGGCGTCGTGGACCGGCCGGCTCTGCTCGAGCAGGGCGATGCCGCTGGGGGTGAGCTCGGTGTAAATTCCGCGGCGGTCATCCGCACACAGGATCCGGGTCAGCAGCCCGCGGTCCTCGAGCCGGTTGACCAGGCGCGTGGTGGCACTCGCGCTCAACGCCGTGGCACGGGCCAGCTGCTGCATCCGCATGTGCCAGCCGTCCTGCCGGCTCAGCGCGTCCAGCACGGTGTACTCCACGACCGAGAGCTGCGCCTCGGCCTGCAAGGACCGCTCCAGCTCGGCCTCGATCAGCCCGTGCAGGGCCGCCAGGGTCCGCCAGCCTTGCGCCCGGACCTCGACGGCGTCGTCCTTGATGCCCATCACGTGTTTCCCTTCAACTCGCGTGCCCGGCGGGGTGGTGACGGGCACATCAAATAATAGTTGCTTGCGCGCTGTATCTGCTTGTGCAAGAATAAATAACGCGTCTGCAACTACTAGCTTACGCGCCATACCCCATCCCGTACAGCTTTGTAAGGAGCACCTCCATGCCTGTTGGCCTGATAGCCCTCGCCCTCGGCGGGTTCGGCATCGGACTCACCGAGTTCGTCATCATGGGCCTGCTGCCGCAAGTGGCCGCAGACTTCCACGTCACCGAGGCGACCGCGGGCTGGCTCATCTCCGGCTACGCGCTCGCCGTCGTGGTCGGGGCGCTTGGCCTCACCGCGGCCGTGACGCGCTTCGAACGCAAGCCCGTGCTGGCGGTACTGATGGTGCTCTTCATCGCCGGCAACCTCGTCTCGGCGCTCGCGCCGGATTACTCGGTAATGATGATCGGCCGCATCATTGCCGCCCTCGCACATGGCGCGTTCTTCGGCATCGGCGCCGTCGTGGCCGCGAGCATGGTGGCGCCCACTAAGAAGGCGGGTGCGATCGCGATCATGTTCACCGGCCTGACGGCTGCGAATGTGCTCGGTGTCCCGTTCGGCACCATGCTGGGCCAGGCCGCGGGCTGGCGCTCCACGTTCTGGGCGATCACCGTGATCGGTGTCCTCGCCCTGGCCGGCATCCTCGCCCTGGTGCCCAGAACAGGTTCGGGAGATTCAGCCTCTGGTTCTGCCTCCGGCGGTCTGCGCGGCGAGCTCCGTGCCTTCCGGTCCGGACAGGTCTGGCTCTCCATCCTCGTCACCATCCTTGGGTACGGCGGCATGTTCGGCGCCTTCACCTACATCGCCTTCACCCTCACCGAGGTCACCGGCTTCTCCGCCACCACGGTCCCGTGGCTGCTAATCCTCTTTGGCGTCGGGCTCTTCATCGGCAACACCGTGGGCGGCAAGGCGGCCGACAAGAATGTGGACCGCACCCTGCTGGTAGTGCTCGCCATTCTGGTGGTGGTGCTCGTGGTTTTCGCCCTGACCGCCGGCAACCAGCCGTTGACCATCGCCTCCATGGTGCTGCTGGGCGGCTTCGGCTTCGCCACGGTTCCGGGACTGCAGATGCGCGTCATGAAATACGCCAGCAGCGCTCCCACCCTGGCCTCCGGCGCCAACATCGGCGCATTCAACGTCGGCAATGCCCTGGGCGCCTGGCTGGGCGGCGTCACCATCACCGCCGGCCTCGGCTACACCTCGCCCATCTGGGCCGGCGCCGGGATCACCCTGTTGGGCCTGGCAGTGATGGCGTTCGCCGCGGCTCACGCAAAGAAGCACGACGCCGACCTGCCGGGAACCGGCGGATCAACCGTGCCCGCCGTTGCAGCGGCGGAAACCAGCACAGACCTTCCGGTCACCGAGGCTGCAGCCGTTGCCCGCTGACCGCTCGAACAGAACAGACCGCCCGACCACAACAACAGGAGACACCGTGAACTCAATGCCCCATATCGTCCTCAACAACGGGGTGCAGATGCCGCAGCTGGGCTTCGGCGTCTTCCAGATTCCCGACGCCGAGACCACCGAGGCGGTAGCAGCGGCGCTCGCGGCCGGTTACCGGAGCATCGACACGGCCGCCATCTACGGAAACGAGACCGGAACTGGCCGCGCGATCGCGGAATCCGGGATCGCCCGGGAGGAGCTCTTCATCACTTCCAAACTCTGGATCGACGACCTCGGCTACGAACCGGCCCTTGCCGCCTTCGACGCGAGCCTGGATAAGCTGGGTCTCGACTACCTGGATCTTTACCTGATCCACTGGCCGGCGCCGGCATCGGACCGGTACGCCGACTCCTGGTTGGCCCTTGAGAAACTCCTTGCCGACGGCCGGGTCAGGGCCATCGGTGTCTCCAATTTCGAGCCGGGACACCTGCAGCGGCTCATCGACCTGGGCGGAACGGTGCCGGCCGTCAACCAGGTGGAACTGCACCCGGCCCTTCAGCAGCACGCCGTGACGGTGTTCAACGCGGCGCAGGGCATTGCGACGGAGGCCTGGAGTCCGTTGGCCCAGGGTGCACTGCTGGCGGATCCGGCCATCACGGAGATCGCCGCGCGGCACGGCAGAACCCCGGCGCAGGTCATTCTGCGCTGGCACCTGCAGCAGGGGAGGATCGTCATCCCGAAGTCAGTGACGCCGGCCCGGATCCGGGAAAACCTGGAGGTGTTCGGCTTTGAGCTTTCCGCGGGCGAACTGGCGGCCGTGAATGCCCTTGAGCGGAACGGGCGCACCGGACCGCACCCGGCCACGTTCAATGGCTAGCTGTCAGCGCCTGAGCAGCCGAACGGCCTAGCGGCCGAATGGCAGCCGCGGGTCCAGGTCCTGGCCCTCCCAGGTCTGGCGGATCCAGCCGTGGTGCGGGTCATCGCTGATGAGCCAGTCACGGACCGGGCCAGGGCCGGCCATGACGTTGAGGTAATACATGTCGTAGCCGGGGGCGGCCATGGCG
>NZ_CAKKMM010000206.1:0-6963 GCF_918698205.1 Microbacterium sp. Bi128
GACCCCCCCGAAACTGGCCTTCCAGCAGCCGGTCCGTGGCGGGATCGGACAGGCCATCGAAATAGCGGTCCAGGACGACGCGGAACACGGTTTCGCCGGGCGCGGCCCGCTGGAACAGCGTCATGGATGAGTGCAGCTTCCGGGTGTCGATGCCGCCGAAAATTTGCGCCGCGGACCGCCCCTGAAGTTCGGCCACTGCGGCGGCAGCCTCCCGCAGCCGCGGGCCAAGGACGCCGTGCCGGCAGTAAGCACGGGCCTCGGCCAGGGATGAGATGGCGTACTTCCGGGCGGTTTCGCTGCGGCCCAGGCCCGCGAGCTGGGGGAAAACGAACCACATCCAGTGACTCCTCTTCATGCCTGACCGCAACTCCGCCAGTGCGTGCCCGTAGGTTCCGCCGGCGTCCTGGGCCGCCACGAACCGTTCAAGATCGTAAGGGTCTTCCATGCCCGCTAGGCTACGTCCCCCGGTGCCGGAGTGACAGCACGGCGACAGGCCGCCCGCGGGCGAAGGGGTCATTCGGCCGGGGCGGGATTGCCGATCCCGGGCGTATCGTGTCCCCCATGGCGAATGTCCTGGAGATGGTCGGCGTTGTGAAGCGGTTCGGTCCCGTGGTTGCCTTGAATGGGTTGGACTTTTCAGTCGAGGCGGGCGAGGTCCACGGCTTCCTCGGACCGAACGGCTCCGGCAAATCGACCACGATTCGCCTGCTGCTGGGCATGCTTCGCGCCAATGCTGGCTCCATCCGGGTGCTGGGCCTTGACCCGTGGCGCGACGTCGCGAGCCTCCACCGGCGCCTGGCCTACGTCCCCGGGGATGTGGCGTTGTGGCCCAACCTGACCGGCGGAGAAGTGATCGACCTCCTCGGCCGGCTCCAGGGCGGCCAGGACCTGGCCCGGCGGGCCCAGCTGTTGGAGCTCTTCGACCTCGATCCGACCAAGAAGTCCCGGGCCTACTCCAAAGGCAACCGGCAGAAAGTGGCCCTGGTCGCTGCCCTGGCCACCGACGCTGAGCTGTTCCTGCTGGACGAGCCCACCAGCGGACTGGACCCCCTGATGGAGGAGGCCTTCCGCGGCTGTATCCGGGAACTGCGTAACCAGGGCCGCACGGTACTGCTCAGCAGCCATATCCTCAGCGAGGCCGAGGCACTTTCGGACCGCGTGAGCATCATCCGTGAGGGCCGGGTGGTGGAGACGGGGCGGCTTGATGAACTCAGGCACCTGACCCGCACCTCCGTCACTGCCGATGTCGCGGTGGTACCGGCGGGCTTGGATGCCCTGCCAGGCGTGCACGACGTCGTCGTCACGAACCACCGCGTCAGCGCCCAAGTGGAACCGTCCGGCCTGGCCCCGTTCATGCGGGCGTTGACCGACGCGGGACTCGTCGCGCTGACCAGCCAGCCGCCCACCCTGGAGGATCTCTTCCTTCGCCACTACGGCGCTGCGCTGCCCGTGGCCGCGGCCGGGTCGAGCAGCGGACGCACCACCGATGCGTGAAACGTTGGCGGGGACCGGAGTCCTGATCAGGCTCGGGCTCCGCCGCGACCGATGGTTGTTGCCGGCGTGGATCGCCGGATTCGCCGCGACAACGTATTCAACCGCGGTGGCCGGCGCCGAGCTCTACCCCGATGTGGGGAGCCGGGTCGAGGCCGCGACGGCCCTGAATGCCACGGCCTCGCTCGTGGCCCTCTTCGGCAGGGTCTACGACCCCACGTCCCTCGGTGCCCTGTCCCTCATCAAGTACACGGCGTTCATGGCTGCCATCCTCGCCGTCCTGATGGTGTTCATTACCGTCCGCCATACCCGCAGCGACGAAGAGTCCGGGCGGCTCGAGCTCCTGGGCGGCGGCCGGATGGGCCGCGACGCGCCGCTCGCGGCCGCCCTCACCATCAGCTTCGGAGCCAGCATTGTCCTGGGGCTGGTCACTGCGGTGTCTTTGGCCGCCGGCGGACTTCCGGCGGCCGGCTCGATCGCGTTCGGACTGGGCTGGGCCGCCACCGGCATGGCATTCAGCGCCATGGCCGGGGTCACCGCCCAGCTGACGGCCAGCGCGCGGGCGGCCACGGGAATGAGCCTCGGCGTCGTTGCCGTGACCTATGCGCTGCGTGCGGTGGGGGACCTCGCCGAACCGGGGCCCTCCGCCCTGTCCTGGCTTTCGCCGATCGGCTGGAACCAGCAGATCCGGGCCTTCGCCGGGGACCAGTGGTGGGTGCTCGCCCTCCCTCTGGTGCTGTGCGCCTTACTCGGGCCCGTGGCCCTGGCACTCCGCGCCCGTCGGGACCTCGGCTCCGGCCTGCGCCAGGAGCGCCCCGGCCCGGCTCGCGGCTCGCTCCGCGGGGTCGGGGACCTCGCTGTGCGGCTCCAGTTCCGGCTGCTGGCGGCCTGGGCGGTCGCCTTCGTGGTGTTCGGCGTGGTGATCGGATCGCTGGCCGGCAACATCACGGACTTGTTGAGTTCGCCCAACGCGCAGGACATGATCATGATGCTGGGCGGAACCCAGGCCATGACGGATGCCTTCATTGCAGCGGAGATCAGCATCATGGGACTGCTGGCCGCTGCCTACGGACTGTCCGCGGCCAGCCGGCTCCGTGACGAGGAGACCGACGGCCACGTCGAGGCGCTGCTGGGCACCGCCACCACCCGGCCGCGGTGGGCGACCAGCCATTTCGCCCTGGCGCTGGCCGGGGTCGCCGTGCTCATGCTGCTGGCCGGAGTGTCGGTCGGGGCCGGCGCAGCCACCGTCCTGGCCGATGCCAACCAACTCGGCCGCGTCACACTGGCCGCTGCCGCCCAGATCCCCGCGGCCTGGGTCATGACCGCTGCGGTGCTGGCGGTGTTCGGCTGGGCGCCCCGGCTCACCGGGACGGTCTGGGCCCTGCTGCTGCTCTTCGTCGCGCTTGGTGAGTTTGGCGTGCTGTGGAATGCCCCGGAGTGGCTGATGGAGCTCTCCCCGTTCCGGCACTCGCCGCTGCTGCCCCTGGATTCCGGCGCCGTCGGGCCGTTGCTCGGACTTACGGTGACTGCCGCGGCGCTCGCCGCGCTGGGGTACGCCGGCTGGCGCCGCCGGGATCTGGCCCCGTGAGCGGGCCAGAACAGCCACTACTCGCCAATAGGGGGCGGCGGTAATATCAGATTCGAGAGTTCTTGGCGCATTCCGGCACTGACGGGACGCCACTCTCGGGCCGGGTCGGAGGGCGGGATGCAGGACGCATACGGGCTATATACCCCGACCACGCTGGTGGAAATCGGGCTTCTGCTGGCGACCTTTATCCTCTGCTCCCTGATTGGCACTGAGCGGCAGGTCCGGCAAAAGGTCGCTGGCTACCGCACCCACGTCCTGGTCGGCCTCGGATCGTGCACGTTCACCCTGATCTCCGCCTACGGCTTCGCCGCCGCGCTGGCGCCAGGGGCCACCATGGACCCGTCCCGTATTGCAGCCCAAATCGTCAGCGGCATCGGCTTCCTCGGTGCCGGGGTGATTTTCAAGGGACGGAACGTAGTCCGCGGCCTGACGACGGCCGCCAGCATTTGGGTTTCTGCCGCCGTCGGCATGGCGTGCGGGGCCGGAATGCTGTCCCTGGCTGTTTCGCTGACCGCTTTCCACCTCATCACGTTGTACGTCGTTTCTCCCGTGATCAGGAAGATCCCGACCCCCGACGCCCACCGGGTTCTGCACCTGGGCTACGACGACAACCGGGGCGTGCTGCGGCAGGTGTTGGAGATCGCCACGAATATGGGGTTCAGCTCGTCGATCCTGAGCATCAATAAGGCGGGCGATGAACAAAAGCCGATCGTCCTCATGGACATCCGCTTCCATGGTCATCTTCCGCTGCGGGAACTCGTCCCCTACCTCCTTGATGTGCCCGGCGTGCAGAGTGTGACCGTTCGCGGCACCGATCCGAACGAGGACGACGACGATCCCAGCGCCTGAGAACCCCATCAAGCACACCACCGGGACTCCCGTGACTGGCGCACGCTGATTGAAGCCGTTCGGGATGACCGTTAGAGTCTGCGGATGACCGAGAACAGCGTCGCTTTGACGGATGCCGTGTGCGTGCGGGTACTGCGCAGGTCCGACGCCGGGTCCCTGGCCGACGCCTACCGGCGGAACCGGGAGCACCTGGCGCCCTGGGAGCCGGTGCGGTTTGAGGAATTCTTCACCGCAGAGGGACAAGCCGCCAGCATTGAATCCAAGCTCGGATTGTTCATCGCGGGAACAGACGTGCCCTGGGTCCTCGTGGAAGGCTCCCGCATCATCGGGGTGATCAACCTCAGCGGGATTGTCCGGGGGCCATTCCTCAGCGCCCACCTCGGCT
Organism: Microbacterium sp. Bi128; assembly: GCF_918698205.1. NCBI lineage: Bacteria > Bacillati > Actinomycetota > Actinomycetes > Micrococcales > Microbacteriaceae > Microbacterium > Microbacterium sp. Bi128. The sequence continues at coordinate 4,314 of NZ_CAKKMM010000206.1, forward strand.
ACTGGGTGGACAAGGACCTGACGGGGCGGGGAATTGGCTCGGCCGCGGTGGAGTTCGCCCTCCAGACCGCGCGCAACGAACTGGGACTGCACCGGCTGCAGGCCTCAACCCTCCCGCACAACGCCGCGTCCCAGCGGATCCTGAAGCGGGCTGGCTTTGAGGAGATCGGTTTGGCAGCCCAGTACCTTCGGATTGCCGGATCCTGGCAGGACCACATCCTCTTCCAGCGGATACTGTTCTGATGGCTGATGTTCCGGTTGCACCAGGTCCCGTTGCGCCAGGTCCCGTTGTGCCAGTTCCCATTGCACCGGGGGACTTTGGTGCCCTGCACCATGTAGAACTCTGGGTGCCGGACCTGCAGCGGGCCAGGGACCAGTGGGGCTGGCTGCTGGGCAGGCTGGGCTACGAGGCCTACCAGGACTGGGCCCACGGGTGCAGCTGGCGCCGCGGGCCGACGTACATCGTCGTCGAGCAGTCCCCGGCGCTGACCGGAACCGCGCACGACCGCAAAGCACCGGGCCTGAACCACCTGGCGTTCAGCGCGGGGACCCGGGCTGACGTGGACGCCATGGCGGGCGAGAGCGTCAGCCACGGCTGGGCCGAGCTGTTTCCGGACAAGTATCCGCACGCAGGCGGCCCCGCCCACTTCGCCGCCTACCTCGTGAATGCGGACGGCTACGAAGTGGAGCTGATTGCTGCAGGCTGATGGCGTCGGTGCCCTACGGATTGGTTGTCGGAGGTGCCTGCTCGGCCTTCAGTTCCTCGCCGTGGGCGATGATCGCGTAGATGATCAGCACGTCCATGGCGATGACGATGACGGACCACCACGGCTGCTGCGGAATGAGCATCAGTTGAACGACCGCACTGAAGCCGGCAACGACGACGCCAACGACTCGAGCCCACGTTGCGCCGGCGAAGAGCGCGACGGCGGTGAGGATCAAGAGCACCCCGAGGGCGACATTCCACCAGACCCACCACTTCGCATCGAAGAGGAACAGGGTTCCCGGGGTCGACAAATAGTAGGTGTCGGGTCCGGTGAGCGCGACGAGGCCTTGAAGGCCGCTGAAAACGCCGTTGATGATCAGAATGACTCCGGCGAAACGGACCCAACCGGTCCAGCCGGTCGCAGTGACAGGGTGATGGGCAGTACTCATAGTGTCGACCGCTTTCCGTTGAATGCTCTGCCGTCGGCCTCATGGTCGGCGCAGTCGTGGGGTGAAGCTAGTACCGATTCCGATTATGTTCCTCGCAGTCCGGACCGGTCAATCGCTATAGGTCCTCGGAGCCGCCCGCGCCGGGCTCATTGCGATTGCCGTGGATCCGGGTACGTTGAACCATGACCATCCTGCTTGTTGGCGGCGGCCCCGACACCGTAACCACAGCTGCCGTCTTCGACCGCTTCGTCAAGGAACTCCGGCACCGGGCTACCGGCAGGGTTCCGCGCGTCGCTGTGGTTCTCTTTGACCATGAGGGCAGCTCGGAATATTTCCTGCCTGCCTATGTGGTGCCGTTGGAGTCCCGGACAGCCTGCGAGGTCGTCCCGGTCCTCCTCGGCTTCAACCGGGGCGCGGACCCTGCCGCGTTCGACGACGTCGACGGCATCGTCGTCGGGGGCGGGCCGACGCCGGGCTATCTGGAAGGCTTGCTGCCGTCCGCGCAGCCCATCCGCAGTCTGGTCTCCGACGGTGTGCCGTATATGGGATTCTCAGCCGGCGCGATGGTGGCTCCGGTGCGGGCGATCGTGGGCGGCTACCGGATCCGCGGCACCGAGGTCTGCCCGGCGGATTGGTCGGAGGGTCTGGAAGAAGTGGAGATCCGCGACGGGCTGGGTCTGGTGCCTTTCGCCGTCGACGTGCACGCCGCGCAGGCGGGAACCCTCGGCCGGGCCGTTGGGGCGGTGGCAAAAGGTCTCGTGGACCGCGCGGTCGCCGTGGACGAGGACACTGCCCTGGTCCTGCACCACGCGGACCTGGAGGAGCTGGACGTGATCGGCACCGGGAACTGCTGGACGATTCGCGGCGTCGGCACCAAGGCCACCGTCTCGGTTCTGTCGGCGCACAGCTAGGTTCCGGCACCCACCCCTTGGCACACTTGTTACCCGCGGGTAACATATGACTCATGCATCTCCTGTTCCGGACTCTCCTGCTGCTGTTCACGTCCTCACGCCGCTCACCGTTGAGCATCTGGGACAACTCCTCGCTGCCGCTGCGGGTCCTGCCCACGGACATCGACATCGCCCTGCACGTCAATAACGGCATGTACTTCTCGCTCATGGACCTCGGCCGCTTCGACCTCATGGCCCGCAGCGGCACCTGGAAGAAGATGCGCCGCCGGGGCTGGACGCCGGTCGCGGCGGGGGAGACCATCGCGTTCCGCCGTTCGCTGCAGCTCTGGCAGCAGTACACGATCGAGTCCAGGATCATCGGCCTGGACTCGAAGGCCATCTACTTCGAACAGCGGATGGTGGTGGACGGCGAAGTGTATGCGCGCGCCTATATCGCCACCCGGCTTCTGAGCAAGGGCAAGCCCGTCAGCCAGGAGGAAATCATCCGCGAGTTCGGCGCCCCGCCGGCGGATCGGGAGCTGCCCGGGTGGATCCACGAATGGCGCGAAACCAACGCCCTGCCCGGCGCCAGGCGTCCGGCCCCGC
>NZ_CAKKMM010000207.1:0-6948 GCF_918698205.1 Microbacterium sp. Bi128
TCGGATGCCTCGTCGTGCTGGTCCTGTTCGCGATCTTCGCCGTGGGCGCCTTCCACATCATCCGCCGCACCGACGACTCGTTCGTGCGCATCGTCGCCGGGGCGATCACGCTGTGGATCGTCGGTCAGGCACTGGTCAACGTCGGTGTCGTGCTGCGCATCTTCCCGGTGCTGGGCGTCCCGCTGCCGTTCATGTCGCAGGGTGGCACGTCGCTGCTGTCGGTCCTCATCGCGTGCGGTGTCCTGCTGTCGTGCGCCCGGACGCTCCCAGATCGTCAGCCGGTCGCGCCGGCACCCGCACGCGCCGCGCGTCGCCCTCGCGGCTGATCCCCGCCGCGCCGGACGCGGTGCGGACCGGCGAAGCGGGGAGCCCGTGGCATCCGGTGTCGGCCGACCTGGTTAGGGTCGAGGGGTGACGACGACGCTTCTGGCCGGCGGCGGGACCGCCGGACACGTGAACCCTCTGCTCGCCGTGGCCGACGGACTCCGTGCGCGTGACGCCGGCGACGAGGTGCTGGTGCTCGGCACGCGCGAGGGTCTGGAGGCGCGCCTCGTGCCGCTGCGCGGCTACGAGCTGCTGTTCGTCGACAAGGTGCCCTTCCCTCGGCGCCCCGACCGTGCCGCCGCCGCTTTCCCGAGCCGGTTCCGGCGCGCGATCGCCCAGGTCCGCCGCATCATCCGCGAGCGCGGGGTCGACGTCGTCGTCGGTTTCGGCGGATACGCATCGGCCCCCGCCTACGTGGCGGCCCGCTGGGAGCAGGTGCCGTTCGTCGTGCACGAGGCCAACGCCAAGCCGGGGCTCGCCAACGTCCTCGGCGCCCGAGCGGCGGCAGCGGTGGGCGTGGCGTTCGACGGGACGCCCCTGCGCGGCGCCCGCGTCGTGGGCATGCCCTTGCGGCGCGAGATCGTCGACCTCGACCGCGCCGCGCTGCGCAACGAGGCCGCCGCGCACTTCGGACTGGATGCCGCCGCGCCGACGCTCCTCGTGTTCGGCGGGTCGCTCGGCGCTCAGCGCCTGAACGAGGCGTTCGGCGGTGCGTGGCGCGACGTGCTCGACGCCGGCTGGCAGCTGCTGCACGTGACGGGGGAGAAGTCCGACCTCGCCGACCCCGGCGTCGCGGGCTACGCCCTCGTGCGCTACGTCGACCGGATGGACCTGGCGTTCGCGCTGGCCGATGTCATCGTCTCGCGATCCGGGGCGGCGACGGTGAGCGAGATCAGCGCGCTCGGCATCCCGGCCGTGTACGTGCCGTACGCCGTCGGCAACGGCGAGCAGAGCCTGAACGCGGCGTCGGCCGTGCGGGCGGGAGCGGCGCGGCTCATCGCGGACGCCGAGTTCACCCCCGATCGGGTGCGCAGCGAGATCGTCCCCCTGCTGAGCGACACCGGCGCGCGCGACGCCCTGCGCGCCGCCGCGGCACAGACGGGCACGCGCACCGGCACAGAGAACGTCATCGCCCTCGTGGACGCTGCGCTGGCCCGCTGACGCGGGCGCGCCGGGACCGGGCCGTCAGCCCGGCGACGTAGGATCGCAAGGTCATGATCAGACCCGATTTGAGCCTCCCCATCCCCGAGACCATCACCTCCGCGCACTTCATCGGAGTGGGTGGCTCGGGCATGTCCGGACTCGCGCGCATGTTCCTCGACCGCGGCATCCGGGTGTCGGGTTCCGACCGCGCCGACAGTGCGGCCCTCCGCGATCTCGCCGCACGCGGCGCCACCGTCCACGTCGGGCACGACGCGGCTCACCTCGGCGACGCCGACACCGTCGTGCACACCGGCGCCATCTGGCCCGAGAACCCCGAGTTCGTCACCGCGAAGGCGCGCGGACTGCACGTGATCCACCGCTCGCAAGCGCTGCACTGGCTGATCGGCGGCCGGCGCCTCGTCTCGGTTGCGGGAGCGCACGGCAAGACGACCTCGACCGGCATGATCGTGACGGCCCTGCGGGCGCTCGAGGCCGACCCGACGTTCGTCAACGGCGGTGTCATCGCCGACCTCGGGGCCTCCAGCGGCACCGGCTCCGACGACCTGGTCGTCATCGAGGCCGACGAGTCCGACGGCACGTTCCTGCTCTACGACACCTCGGTCGCGCTGATCACCAACGTCGATCCCGACCACCTCGACCACTACGGTTCGCGCGACGCGTTCGACGCGGCGTTCGCCCGGTTCGCCGATCGGGCACGCGAGGCCGTCGTCGTTTCGGCCGACGACCCCGGTGCTCGCGCCGTCACCGCGCGCCTGAGCCACGCGAACGTCGTCACGTTCGGCGAAGACCCCGCCGCCGACGTGCGCTTGAGCGGCATCCGCACCGACGGGCCCGTCTCCTTCACGCTCGCCGCCGGTGACGAGAGCGTCGACGTGCAGCTCCGCGTGCCCGGAACCCACAACGCCGTCAATGCCGCGGGTGCCGTCGCCGTACTGCGCGTGCTCGGCTACAGCCTCACCGAGGCGGCCCGGGCCGTCGAGGGCTTCGGCGGCACCGTCCGTCGCTTCGAGCTGCACGGGGTCGAGCGCGGAGTGAGCGTCTACGACGATTACGCGCACCACCCGACCGAGGTCGCGGCGGCCCTGTCGGCCGCGCGCACGGTCGTGGGCGAGGGGCGGATCATCGCCATCCAGCAGCCGCACACGTACTCCCGCACGCAGGAGATGTACCGCGAGTTCGCCGAGGTGCTCGAGGAGCTGGCCGATCACACGGTGATGCTCGACGTGTACGGCGCGCGCGAGGATCCCGTGCCCGGGGTCACCGGCGAGCTGGTGAGCGGTGCCTTCGCCGACCCGGCGCACGTGCACTACGTGCCCGATTGGCAGGGTGCGGCCGACTACACCGCGCAGATCGCCCGCCCCGGCGACTACGTCATCACGCTCGGTTGCGGCAACGTGTACCAGATCATCCCGCAGGTGCTCGAGGCGCTCTCCCGCACCGAGGCCGCGGCGGTCTGAGCCGTGCGTCGGCCCTCGCCCCTGCCTCCGTCCTCGGGAACGCCGTCGGGTGGATCGGATCCCCGGCGGGGAGCCGACGGCGGTTTTCCCGTGACCGGGACGTCGCGGTCGTCCGGGGCGTCCGAGGGGGAGCCGGCCGAGGTCGTTCCGCTGCCGCTGCCTGAGCGGGGCGCGGCCGGTGAGGATTCCGAGCCGGATGCCGCGGACACGGGCTTGCGTGACGTGTGGCGTGCCTCCCGTGCCCGTCGCCGCGCGCTGCGTGCCGAGGTCCGTCGCTTCACGGTTCGTCAGCGTCGGCGTCGGCGCGTGTGGATCGGGGCCGGCATCGCGTTCGTGGTGATGGTGCTGGGTACCGTCGGGGCGGCGTACAGCCCGTTGTTCGCGGTGGAGCGCGTCGAGGTCGTCGGAACGTCGCAGTTGGATGCCGCCACGGTCGTCGATGCGCTGAGCGGACAGGTCGGCACGCCGTTGGCGCTGGTCGACGGCAGTGCCGTCAAGGCCGCGCTCGTGCGCTTCCCGCTCGTGGAGTCGTACACGCTCGAGGCGCGTCCCCCGCACGACCTCGTCGTGCGGATCGTGGAGCGCACCCCGGTGGGCGTCGTGCAGACGCCGGCCGGATACACATTGGTGGACGCCGCCGGCGTCGTCCTCTCGACCACCCCCGACGCGCCCGCCGGGCACCCCGTGCTGGAGGTCTCCGGCGGTACGGATTCGGAGCCTTTCCGTGCCGCAGGTCGGGTCGTGCGGGCGTTGCCCGATGGCATCCGGTCGCAGGTGACGGCGGTGTCCGCGTCGACGCCCGACGACGTCACGCTGACGCTCGGGTCGACCGGGACGCGTGTGGTGTGGGGGAGCGCGGAGCGTTCCGTCGAGAAGGCGCGCGTCCTGGACCTGCTCATGCAGAAGAGTCCGCCCGATCGCACGCGCGAGTACGACGTGACCTCGCCCGAGGCGGGCGTCGTGCGCTGATCCGTCGGGCGATAACCCGACACGCCGCGTGTCGGGCGGGCAGGGCCCCCGCTGCCACTTACCTTCGAGCTAAGGAATTGCATACCGGGCAATTCTTTAACCCTCAACATGAGGTTTAGAGTTTCGGGTTCGGGGATAAACGGAGGCCGGCATGAGCCACAACCAGAACTACCTCGCCGTCATCAAGGTCGTCGGTGTGGGCGGGGGCGGCGTCAACGCCGTCAACCGCATGATCGAGCTGGGCCTGCGCGGTGTGGAGTTCATCGCGATCAACACCGATGCGCAGGCGCTGCTGATGAGCGACGCCGACGTCAAGCTCGACGTCGGACGTGAGCTGACGCGCGGTCTCGGGGCCGGTGCGGATCCCGAGGTGGGCCGCCGTGCCGCCGAGGATCACGCCGAAGAGATCGAAGAGGCGCTGCGCGGAGCCGACATGGTCTTCGTGACCGCGGGCGAAGGCGGTGGCACGGGCACCGGCGGTGCTCCGGTGGTGGCCAAGATCGCCAAGTCGATCGGCGCCCTCACGATCGGTGTCGTCACCAAGCCCTTCTCGTTCGAGGGTCGCCGACGCCAGAGCCAGGCCGAGGGGGGAGTGTCCCGCTTGAAAGAAGAGGTCGACACCCTCATCGTCGTGCCCAACGACCGACTGCTCGAGATCAGCGACCGCGGCATCTCGATGATCGAGGCCTTCGCCACGGCCGACCAGGTGCTCCTGGCCGGTGTGCAGGGCATCACCGACCTCATCACCACGCCGGGTCTGATCAACCTCGACTTCGCCGACGTCAAGTCGGTCATGCAGGGTGCGGGCTCGGCGCTCATGGGCATCGGTTCGGCGCGCGGCGCCGACCGGGCGATCAAGGCCGCCGAGCTGGCCGTCGAGTCGCCCCTGCTCGAAGCCTCCATCGAGGGCGCGCACGGCGTCCTGCTGTCGATCCAGGGCGGATCCAACCTCGGCATCTTCGAGATCAACGACGCCGCTCAGCTGGTGAAGGAAGCGGCGCACCCCGAGGCGAACATCATCTTCGGAACGGTCATCGACGACACCCTCGGCGACGAGGTGCGCGTCACCGTCATCGCGGCCGGTTTCGACGGCGGCGAGCCGTCGCTGCGCATCGACCCGGTCGGCGCTCAGCGTCCGGTGGCCGCGCCCGCGGTCCCGGCGATCCCCGCCGACGACGTCGCCCGCGACCTGGACGCGGCCGAGGAGCAGAAGGCCCAGTCGACCGAGCGCACCCCCGAGCCGGCACCGGTGGCCGCGCGGGTCCCCGAGACGTCGTACGACTCGGGCTTCGCCGACGACGACCTCGACGTTCCCGACTTCCTCAAGTAAGCGCGAACGACCGACGTAGCGGGTCCGGTGTCCACCGGGCCCGCTGCGTCGTCCAAGGAGCACCGCATGGATACCGCCCTCGCCGACCGCCTCGCCGCCGTGGATGCCCGCATCGCCGACGCCGCCCGCTCTGCCGGCCGCGATCCGGCCGCGATCACCCGCATCGTCGTGACGAAGTTCCACCCCGTGTCGCTGATCACCGATCTGTACGCGCTCGGGGTGCGTGACGTTGGAGAGAACCGGCAGCAGGAGCTCACGGCCAAGCACGGCGAGGTCGGCGCCCTCGACGGGCTGTGGTGGCATTTCATCGGTCAGGCGCAGACCAACAAGGCCCGCGCGGTGCGCGCGGCATCCGACGCGGTCCACTCGGTCGACCGTGCGCGTATCGCGGACGCCCTGGATGCCGCGGGCGCGGGCGACGTGCTGGACGTGCTGCTGAAGGTCAACCTCACCGACGACCCCGGACGCGGTGGCGTCGCCCCCGCCGAGGTCGAGTCCCTCGCCGCCCACGTGCGGACGCTGCCGAGCCTGCGCGTTCGCGGAGTCATGGCCGTCGCTCCGCTCGAGGAGGCCCCGGCCCGAGCCTTCGAACGCCTGCGCGCGAGTGCCGACGACGTCCGCCGTGTCGTGCCCGACGCGACGTGGATCTCGGCGGGTATGACCGGGGACTTCCCGGAAGCGATCGCGATGGGCGCGACACACCTGCGGATCGGTTCCGCAATCACGGGTCCGCGCCCCCCGCGCGACTAGCCTCGAATCAGACGAGCGAACGGAGGATGCGATGTCGAACCCGCTCAAGAAGACGATGGTGTACCTGGGCCTCGCCGACGAGGAGGAGACCTATGAGGAGACCGCCCCGCAGCCGGTCGCGCGCAAGCAGTCCGCGCAGCCTGCGCCGGTCGAGAAGGCCGCTCCCGTGACCCCGCTGCACCGCCCCGCCGTGGTGCGACAGCCGGCCGCCGGGCCGGTGAGCGAGATCCTCACGGTGCACCCCAAGCAGTACCGCGACGCGCAGACGATCGCTGAGAACTTCCGCGAGGGAATCCCGGTCATCATCAACCTGTCGCAGATGAGCGACGCCGACGCGCGCCGCCTGATCGATTTCGCGAGCGGACTGTCGCTCGGCCTTTACGGGCGCATCGAGCGGGTCACGAGCAAGGTCTTCCTGCTCTCTCCCGAGAACATCGCCGTGTCCGGCGACGGTGCGATCGCACAGGCCGACCCCGAGGGCGCGCCCTTCGCGTCGCAGTAAGCGATCGTGGCCGTCCTGAGCCTGGTCGGCTCCATCCTCAGCGCGCTCCTGTTCGTCTACATCGTTCTGCTGCTGGCACGGTTGGTGCTCGAGTACATCCCGATGTTCAACCGTGAGTGGCGTCCGCGCGGCGCCATGCTGGTGGTGGCCGAGATCGTCTATACGGTCACCGACCCCCCTATCCGCTTACTCCGACGGGTGATTCCGCCTCTGCGGATCGGTGGCATCGCCATCGACTTCGCTTTCGCGATCACGATGTTCGCCTGCTTCCTGCTCCTCAGCGTCACGCGGTCGCTCGCGGCGCTGTGACACCAGCCACAGCCGCCGCCCTTCGACACCGGAGAAGGGCGGCGGCTATGCTGTTCCGAAGCGGTGTGCCCCGGTTCGACACCCCCCAGACCCCATTCAGAGCTCTCGAAAGAGGAAACACCATGGCACTGACCCCCGATGAC
>NZ_CAKKMM010000208.1:0-6934 GCF_918698205.1 Microbacterium sp. Bi128
GAGTGGACGACGTCGTGCTGCTCCCCACCGACGACGTCGACCTGCACACGTTCCTCGCCGGTGTCGGTCAGGTCGCCGTCGCGCTCCCCGCCGCCGGAGGCGTCTCGTGAGCGACGGAGTGCTCTCGCTGGGGGTCGCGGGCTCCCTCGGCCCCGAGGCGATCGCCGCCATCGCCCCGGCGGTCGAAGAGGCCGGGTTCCACACGCTGTGGGTGAACGACACCCCCGACGGCGACGCGCTCGCGGCTCTCGCGGCGGCCGCCCGCGTGACGGAGCGCCTGCGGCTTGCGACCGGCGTCATCCCGGTCGATCGCCGCCCCGCCGACGAGATCGCAGCGCGCGCGGCATCCCTCGATCTGCCGTTCGACCGCCTGACGATCGGCATCGGCTCGGGAATCGCCCGCGAGGGGGCGCTCGCGCGCGTCCGCGACGCGGTCGCGGTGCTGCACGGCGCCGGGCTGCCGCGCGTGCTGGTCGGTGCCCTCGGGCCGAAGATGCGGCGGACCGGCGCCGAGCACGCCGAGGGGGTGCTGCTCAACTGGGTGCCGCCCACCGAGGCGCACACGCAGGCCGAGGCCCTCCACGCGCTCGTCCCCACGACGCACGTCGCCGTCTACGTCCGCACCGCGATCGCGGCCGCCGCGCGCGAGCGCCTCGACGTCGAGACCGCGCGCTACGCCGCGTTCCCGAACTACGCCGCGAACTTCGCGCGGATGGGGGTGGATGCCGCCGACACCACGATCCGCGACGTCACCGCACTGGACGACGCGGTCGCGGCGTATCGGGCGGCGGCCGACGAGGTCGTGCTGCGCGCGATCGTCGCGGAGGACACGGTCGAGGCCTACCTCGAGTTCGTGCGGCGGACGCGGCCGGGGCGGGGCTGACGACGACCCTTGCCCTCTGCGGCGGATGACAGACTGACCGGATGCCACGACGTCGAGGTCTCTCCGTCCGCTCCGTCGCCCGGGGCGTCCTCGCGCTCCTCCTGATCGGGGCCGGTGTCAGCCATCTGACGTGGGGACGCCGCGGGTACCGCATCGTCGTGCCGGATTGGGCCACGCGGATCCTGCACACCGACAAGGACGCCATCGTCGTGGCATCCGGGGCCGCCGAAGTGCTGCTCGGTGTCGGCCTCGTCGCTCTGCCGCGCGAACGCCGCCGCGTCGGTGCGGTCGTCGCGGCGTTCTTCGTGGCGGTGTTCCCGGGGAACGTGCACCAGTGGCGCACGGGACGTTCGGCACCGGGCCTGAGCACAGACCGCGCGCGGTTCGTCCGGCTGTTCCTGCAGCTGCCGCTCGTCGCCTGGGCGTGGTGGGCGACGCGCGAGCGCTGACCCGCGGCGCCCGCGTCGGCGTTCCCCACCGGCCACCCGGGTGCGGGGCGCGTTTCTCGCGTCGGGGCGGATTTCGCGCCCCCACGCGCAGAATCCGCCCCGAACCGGTCGGCCGCCCCGACCGCTGCGCCCTCGCCTGCGCTCGGATAACGCGGCGTCGCCGCACGCGAGGAGGCCCGCGGCACTCGACGAGATGGCACCGCGGGCGCGGGAACGCAAGCCGACCAGCGATGTCGGAGGGGGATGCCAGGATGCCGACATGCTCTTCGGGGATCTGCAGGCCGCGCTCGCGGCGGTGACGGCCACGCGCTCGCGCCTCGCCAAGGTCGAGGCGCTCGCCGATGCCCTCGGCCGACTCGCGCCCGACGAGATCGTGCCGGCGGTGGGCCTGCTCACCGCCGCGCCCCGCCAGGGACGTCTCGGCGTCGGTTGGCGCACGCTGGCCTCGCGCGGCGGCGAGCACGCCGACTCGTCCCTGCTGACGATCGGCGACATCGACGCAGCGTTCGCGCGGCTGGTCGCGATCTCGGGCGGCGGCTCGGCCGCGGCGCGCACGGCTCTGCTCGACGACCTGGCCGCACAGGCCACGGCGGACGAGTGGGACCTCCTGGTCCGCATCATGACGGGTGAGCTGCGCACCGGTGCACTCGAGGGCGTGCTCCTCGATGCCGTCGCGCGCGCCGCCGACCGAGATCCGCTCCTCGTGCGTCGCGCGGCGATGCTGTCCGGCGACCTCGGCGAGACGGCCGCGGTGGCTCTGACGGGGACGCCGGAGGATCTGGCATCCATCGGTCTCGTGGTGGGCCGCGGCGTGCAGCCGATGCTGGCCTCGACCGCCGCGTCGGTGGCCGACGCGCTCGCGATCGCCGGTCGAGCGTCGGTGGAGTACAAGCTCGACGGTGCGCGCGTGCAGGTCCACCGTCACGCCGACGAGGTGCACGTGTACACGCGCACGCTGGCCGACGTGACCCACCGCGTGCCCGAGATCGTCGCGCTCGTCCGTGAGCTCCCGGTGACCGACGTGATCCTCGACGGCGAGACGCTCTCGCTCGACGACGACGGGGCGCCGCGCCCGTTCCAAGAGACGATGGCGCGATTCGGCGCCGAGACGGCGCGCGAGATCGCGCTGCGGCCGTGGTTCTTCGACGTCCTGCACGTCGACGGGCGGGACCTCGTCGACGAGTCCCTCTCGGTGCGCCGGGCGGAGCTCGATCGCATCGCCCCGGACGCCCGCATCCCGGCGATCGTGACCGACGATCCGGCCGAGGCCGACGCGTTCGCCCGCGCGGCGCTGCAGGCCGGGCACGAGGGTGTCATGGTGAAGGGCCTCGATGCCCCCTACACCGCGGGGCGACGCGGCAAGAGCTGGCTCAAGGTCAAGCCGGTGCACACGTTCGATCTCGTCGTGCTCGGCGTCGAACGCGGATCCGGGCGGCGCGCGGGCTGGCTGTCCAATCTGCACCTCGGGGCTCGCGATCCGAGCGGGGCGTTCGAAGACCCCGGTGGTTTCGTCATGGTCGGCAAGACCTTCAAGGGACTCACCGACGACATCCTGCGGTGGCAGACCGTTCACTTCGCGGAGCGCGAGATCGGCGCCGTTCCCGGGGGCATCCGGGTCGCTCCCGACACCGTTGTCGAGATCGCGATCGATGGCGTCCAGCGTTCCTCGCGGTACCCGGGCGGTGTGGCTCTGAGGTTCGCGCGGGTCAAGGCCTACCGGAGCGACAAATCGGCCGCGCAGGCCGACACGATCGACACGCTCCGCGCACTTCTGCCGGGCGCCGGTGCCCCCACCGGGTCGGAGACGGACGAGGCGGATGCCGCCGACGATGCGGGCGCCACGCCCGGGGAAGGGTGAGGCGATGAGTCGTGCTCCCTGGCTGGATGGAGAACTCGAGTACCGCAGCTTCGGCACGCCGGGCGCGCCCCGCGCGGTGCTGGTGCTGCGCACGGGCGACGTCTCGACGATCGATCCCGACGTCCGCATCACCTCGGGGTTCGATGTCCGGATCGTCGCGGTGGGTCTGGACGCCCCCGAACTCGAGGACCCGCCGGCGTTCGGCGGACATACGCCCGCGGGCCTGACCGTCGACGCCCTGCGGACACTGCTCGAGCGCGAAGCGCTCGGCACAACGGTGGGGGTGGTGGGCGAACGGTCCGCCGGGCCGATTGCCATTCACCTGGCGGCCGCGATGGGCGACGTCGTCGACCGACTGGCGATCGTCGGCGTCGAGAGCCCGTCCGACCCGCTCAGTCGCGACGAGCACGCGCCGCTGCTCGACGGGGTCTCCGCCGAGACTCTGATCATCGTCGGAGGCTCCGGACCCGCCGACGCGATCGATGCCGAGTGGTATCGGGGCCGGCTGCCGTCCGCCCGCGTCGAGGAGATCCACCCCGACGACCTCGACACGATCAACGGCCACGTGACGCTCTCGGCCGTGTGGGGGAGTGTGCTCGCGCACGTCGCCCCGGGGGCCGAGCGGCGCTGACGCCGGGCCTCAGCTTGCGCGCGCGACCGCGCGCACCTGCACGACGTTGGATTCCTCGTCGACCTCGACGTGGTCGGTCTGCGCCTTCAGGAAGTCCGAGAAGCTGCGGAACCCGAGCGCCTTCTCGCTGAACGACGGGTCGAGGCGCTTCATGAGGTCTTTGACCGCGGACGCGTGCAGCCACTCGCCGTCGGCGCGTTCGCCCTCCAGCTGCATGGCGCGTTCGAGCAGGTTGACCGCCGGGTCCTGCGACCGCTTGCGAGCGCGCGGCCGCGAGGGCGCGGCATCCTTCTTCGTCTCGGTGAGCTTGGGGATGCCGGGAAGACCGTCGTAGTTGTCGAATCGGTCGCACGCGGAGGCCAGCGACTTCGCCGTGGAGCCGGCCACACCGATGCCGACGACGTAGCGTCCGAGACGCTTGCACCGCTGCGCGAGGGGAACGTAGTCGCTGTCGCCCGCCACGATCACGACGTGCGAGAGGTCCGGAAGGCGAAACATGTCCTCAACGGCATCCACCGCGAGACGGATGTCCGCCCCGTTCTTGGCGTATGCCGCCGCGGGAAACAACTGCACGAGGTCGACGGCGCGGGCCACGAGCTGCGAGCGGTACTCGGCGTTCACCGGGGCAGACCAGTCGGCGTAGGCGCGCGTCAGAACCAGGGTGCCGAACGACGCCGCGTAGTCGATGATCGCTCCGACGTCGATCGTCGCCTTCGTCAGCCGCTCGGCGATCTCGGGTTCGATCGGGTTCTCGGCGATCTTCTGCCGGTCGCGGGAGTACGCGTTGCGCCCGTGCACGCGGTCGTACCACGACATCACGATGTTGTCGAAGTCGAGGTAGACGGCGACACGGGCGCTCTGGGTATCCGGCATGGCTCCAGTCTCCCCCGTGAGAGCGTGAGACGGGTAGCCCGCTCAGCGCTCCCCGGGGTAGACCACACCGATCTGTCGGCGGATCTCATCCAGAACACCCATGATCGCGACGGTGTCGTCGATGGAGAGCACGTCGCTCGAGGTCGCCCCCGCCGCGACCAGGCGCTCGGCCGCCAGAGCCTGGAACTGCATTCCGCGTCCCTCGACGGCGCCGTCGAACTCCTCGATCACGCCGCCGTCGGGACCGACCACGCGGAACGTCGTCGGCGTGTACCAGACGCTGTCGATCTCGATCCGGGCCTCGGTGCCCACGATCTGCGCGATGTTCATGCCCGCACCGCGCGAGGACGACACGGTCGTCGAGACGGCGCCGCCGGGGTGGGCGAACACCGTCGCGACCTCGGCGTCACTTCCGGCATCCGACAGGCGGGCGATCGCGGTGATGCGCTCGGGGAGGCCGAGGACGGAGACCACGAACGAGATGGGGTAGATGCCCAGGTCCAGCAGCGCTCCACCACCCAGGTCGAGGGAGTTCAAACGGTGCTGCGGGTCGGTTGAGATCTTCTGCGTGTGGTCGGCGGACACCACACGGATCTCCCCCAGGGTGCCGGCGGCGAGGATCTCGCGGATGCGTTCCATGTGCGGCAGGTACCGCGTCCACATGGCCTCCATCGCCAAGAGCCCCTTCTCGGCAGCGCGGTCGCGGATCGCCGCGGCCTCGGTGCCGTTGAGGGTGAACGGCTTCTCGACGAGCACGTGCTTGCCGTGGTCGAGCGCGAGAAGGGCGTTGTCGAGGTGACCCGGGTGCGGTGTCGCGATGTAGACGATGTCGACGTCGGGATCGGAGACGAGCTCCTCGTACGAGCCGTGCGCGTGGGGGATGTCGTACTGCTCGGCGAACGCGCGCGCGTTCTCGATCGATCGGGAACCGACGGCGGCGACGTCGAGTCCCGCAGTGCGGAGGTCGGAGGTGAAGGCGTGCGCAATGCCGCCGGTGGCGAGAATGCCCCAGTGCAGTCCGGTCATGGCTCCACCGTATCGGCGCGAACGGGACATCAGGCCGCGTCGGGACGGCGCGCGCGAAGGAGCGAGATGGATGCCGCCCGCGTAGGCTCGCGTCATGACGCCCGTCGAGCGCTTCCGCGAGCTGCTGGCCATCCCGACCGTGTCGCATGTCGACGTGACGCGAACCGACACGGCGCGTTTCGAGGAGTTCCGCGCCGCGCTGGAACGGCTCTACCCGCTCGTCCACGCGCACCTCGAGCGCGAGGTCGTCGCCGGGTATTCGCTGCTGTACCGCTGGCGGGGCCGGTCGACCGGCGAGCCCCTGCTGCTTCTGGCGCACCAGGACGTCGTCGACACCGCGGGGCAACCGTGGACCCGAGACCCCTTCGCCGCCGGGATCGAGGGCGAGGGGGCCGAGGCCACGCTGTACGCCCGTGGCGCGATCGATGACAAGGGCGCCCTCGTGGCGATCTTCGAGGCCGTAGAGGAGGCGCTGTCGGAGGGGCTCGTTCCCCGCACCGATGTGTGGCTGGCGTTCGGCCACGATGAGGAGACGCTGGGCACGGGTGCTCACGCGATGGCCGCGCTGCTCGCGGAGCGGGGTGTCCGCCCCGCGCTCGTGCTGGACGAGGGCGGGGCCGTCGTCGACGGCGCGGTGCCCGGTGTCGCGGCGCCGACGGCGATGATCGGGGTCGCGGAGCGCGGCACCGCGACCTTCGACATCGTCGCGCGGGAAGCGGGCGGACACGCGTCCACGCCGCCCGCCCTCCCCGCCACCGCGCGACTCGCGCGTGCCATCGATCGCTTGCGTCGTCGCCCCTTCCCGCGCCGGCTCGTCCCCCCGGTCCGGGCGATGCTCGCGACCGCCGCCGCACACGCGCCCGCTCCGGTGCGCACGGCATTCCGCCGTACCGAGCTGACGGCGCCGGTGCTGACCGCAGCCTTCGCCCTGCTCGGGCCCGAGACCAACGCGCTCGTCCGCACGACCGCGGTGGTGACCCGGCTCGAGGGGTCGGCGGGTGACAACGTCCTCGCCACCGTCGCGCGCGCGACGGTGAACGTGCGACTGCTCACCGGCGACACGGTGTCGGATGCCGCCATCCACGTGCGCCGCGCCATCGCCGACCCGCACATCGACATCGAGCTGCGCCACGGCGGCGATCCGTCTCCGGTGTCGCCGTGGCAGGGCGCCGCCTGGCGGCGGCTCGCGATGGCGGTGGGGGAGACGCTCGGTG